>NZ_JBFHDW010000007.1:0-19551 GCF_041584535.1 Actibacterium sp.
GAAACCCATCTGATCGCACGTAAGGCCGCGCGTCTGGCCGTGGTATCCTACGAAGAATCCACCCCGATCCTGACGATGGACGAGGCTTTGGCCGCTGACAGCCGGTTCGAGGAAGGCCCGCGCATTTATCAGATCGGCGATGCCGCCGCAGCCATTGACACCGCGTCGCACCAGATCGACGGCGTGATCGAAATGGGCGGGCAAGAGCATTTCTATCTGGAAGGTCAGGCCGCGCTGGCAGTGCCGCAAGAAGGCGGCGATATGCTGGTGCACAGCTCGACCCAGCACCCCAGCGAGATCCAACACAAGGTCGCTCATGCGCTGGGCACCGATATGAACGCCGTTCGGGTCGAGGTCCGCCGGATGGGCGGCGGCTTTGGCGGCAAGGAAAGTCAGGGCAACGCGCTGGCGATTGCCTGTGCCTTGGTGGCGCGGCAAATCGGGCGACCGGCCAAGATGCGCTATGACCGCGACGATGACATGATGATCACCGGCAAGCGCCACGATTTCCGCATCAGCTATCGCGTCGGGTTCGACGACGAGGGTCGGGTTCAGGGCATCGACTTTGTGCAATACACCCGCTGCGGCTGGGCGCAGGACCTGTCGCTGCCGGTGGCAGACCGGGCGATGCTGCATGCTGACAACGCCTATCACCTGCCCAACGCCCGGATCGAAAGCCACCGCCTGAAAACCCATACCCAATCCGCCACCGCCTATCGTGGCTTTGGCGGGCCGCAGGGCGTGGTCGGGATTGAGCGGGTGATGGATCACATCGCCCACCATCTGGGCCTTGACCCGCTGCAAGTGCGTCGGCGCAATTTCTATCAGAACGGCCAATTGACCCCCTATCATATGGAGGTCGAGGATTTCGTTCTGGATCAGATGCTGGACGAGCTTGAGGCCAGTTCCGACTATGCCGCCCGCCGCGCCGCGATTGCCGACTGGAACGCCGCCAACCCGGTGCTGAAACGCGGCATCGCGATGACCCCGGTCAAGTTCGGCATCAGCTTTACCCTGACCCATCTCAATCAGGCCGGGGCGCTGGTGCATGTGTATCAGGATGGCTCGATCCACCTGAACCACGGCGGCACCGAGATGGGCCAAGGCCTGTTCCAGAAGGTCGCGCAGGTGGCGGCCAGCGCCTTTGGCGTCGGGCTGGACAAGGTCAAGATCACCGCCACCGACACCGCCAAGGTGCCGAATACCTCGGCCACGGCGGCATCATCGGGCAGCGACCTGAACGGCATGGCGGTCAAGGCCGCCTGCGACACGATCCGCAACCGCATGGCCGATTATCTGGCGCAAACCCACCAGACCGAACCGCGCCGGGTGCATTTCGAAGGCGGCAAGGTGTTTGTCGGCGATGACGAGATGACCTTTGCCGAGGCCGCGTCTGCCGCCTATCAGGCCCGGATCAGCCTGTCGGCCACCGGCTTTTACGCCACGCCCAAGGTCGAATGGGACCGCATTGCCGGGCGCGGGCGGCCGTTCTTTTACTTTGCCTATGGCGCCGCGATCACCGAGGTGGTGATCGACACGCTGACCGGGGAAAACCGTATTCTGCGGGCCGATATCCTGCATGATGCCGGTGCGTCGCTGAACCCGGCGCTGGATGTCGGGCAGGTCGAAGGCGGTTATGTGCAGGGCGCGGGCTGGCTGACGACCGAGGAACTGGTCTGGGACGGCAAGGGCCGCCTGCGCACCCACGCGCCCTCGACCTACAAGATCCCCGCCTGCTCGGACCGGCCCGAGGTGTTCAACGTCGCGCTGTGGTCAAAGGGCCGCAACGTCGAAGACACGATCTATCGCTCGAAAGCCGTGGGCGAGCCGCCGTTCATGCTGGGCATCTCGGCGCTGATGGCGCTGTCCGACGCGGTGGCGGCCTGTGGCCCGGACTATCCGGCGCTGGATGCGCCCGCCACGGCGGAACGGGTTTTGAGCGCCGTTCAAAAGGTGCGGTCATGAGCTTCGATCTGCCCCATATCGCCCGTGCGGTCGCTGCGCATGGCCCGGTGGCGCGGGTCGTGGTGGCGCGGGTCGAAGGCTCGGCCCCGCGCGAGATCGGTGCGGCGATGCTGGTCTGGCAAGACGGTCAGGACGGCACAATCGGCGGCGGCGCGTTGGAGTTGCAAGCGACTGAAACCGCCCGGGCGATGCTGACCGAGGACCGCGCGGCACGGCTGGACCTGATCCCGCTGGGCCCGGCAGTCGGCCAATGCTGTGGCGGCGCGGTCAGCCTTGTCACCGAGGTTTTTACCGAACAGCGTCTGGCCCAGATCGACGGCCCGCTTTTTGCCCGCGCCATCGACGGCCCGGCCGAACCGCCGCTGTCGGTCCAGCGCCTGCTGGCCAATGCCCGCAGCACCGGCACCTTGCCGGGGCCACAATTGATGCAGGGCTGGATGATTGAGCCGCTGAGCGCGCCGCAAACCCATATCTGGATCTGGGGCGCAGGCCATGTCGGCCGTGCCATCGTCGCGGTGCTTGCCCCCCTGCCCGATGTGCAGATCACATGGGTCGACACCGCCGCTGACCGCTTTCCCGACCATCTGCCCGAGAATGTCGACCGCCTGATCGCGCCAAAACCGGCCGAGGTCGCGCGCTATGCCCCTGCCGACGCAAGGCACCTGATCCAGACCTATTCGCACCCGATCGACCTGTCGATCTGTGACGCGCTGCTGCGGCATGACTTTGGCTTTGCCGGGCTGATCGGTTCGACCACCAAACGCGCCCGCTTCCGCCGCCGCCTGACACAGCTTGGCCACGGCGCCCATCAGGTCGGGCGGATCACCTGTCCGATCGGCGATCCGGGCCTTGGCAAACACCCGCAGGCGATCGCCATTGGCGTTGCGGCCGAAATGTTGAAATACTCGGACGAAAACACCGCCAGAAGGGACGCGACCGCATGACGAACCTGCTGACCATCGAAGGGCTGACCAAGGCCTATCCCGGCGTTGTCGCCAATGACAACGTGTCGTTCGAAATTGCCGAGGGCGAGGTGCACGCGCTGTTGGGCGAAAACGGCGCCGGTAAATCGACGCTGGTGAAAATGATCTACGGGCTGGTCAAGCCGGACAAGGGCCGGATGACCCTGCGCGGCCAGCCGTTCGAACCCGCCGAACCGCGCGCCGCCCGCACGGCGGGCGTGGCGATGGTGTTCCAGCATTTCAGCCTGTTCGACGCGCTGAACGTGGCCGAGAACATTGCCCTTGGCATGGAGAACCCGCCACGGATGCGCGACCTTGCGGCGCGGATCCGTGAGGTCTCGGAAACCTATGGCCTGCCGCTGGACCCGTCGCGCACCGTCGGCGATCTGTCCGCAGGCGAGCGCCAGCGGGTCGAGATCATCCGCTGTCTGCTGCAAGACCCCAAGCTGTTGATCATGGACGAACCGACCAGCGTTCTGACCCCGCAAGAGGTTGAAATCCTGTTCAAAACCCTGCGTAAACTGTCCTCGGAAGGCACGGCGATCCTGTATATCTCGCACAAGCTGGAAGAAATCCGCGCCCTGTGCGATGCGGCAACGGTTCTGCGGCTGGGCAAGGTCGTCGACAGCTGTAACCCGCGCGAGAAATCCGCCTCGGAACTGGCCGAGATGATGGTCGGCACCAAGCTGGTCCCGCCATCGCGCCCCGCCGCCGAGCCGGGCGAAGTGGTGCTGGAGGTCAGCAACCTGTCGGTCAAATCCGCCAACCCGTTCGGCACCTCGCTGAAAGACATCTCGTTCACCGTGCGCGCGGGCGAGGTTCTGGGCATCGGCGGCGTCGCGGGCAACGGGCAGGATGAATTGCTGGCGGCGCTCTCGGGCGAGGCTCTGGCGCCGAATGACAGGGTGAAACTGCACGGTCATGGCATTGGCCGCATGGGCCCGAACCCGCGCCGCCATGTCGCGGTTCTGACCGCGCCCGAGGAACGGCTTGGCCATGCCGCCGCGCCGGACATGAGCCTGATCGAGAACGCGCTGCTGACCGGTGCGATCCGCGAGAACCTGACCAGAAACGGCTTTCTGAACTGGCCCGCGACCCGGGCCTTTGCCGAAAAGATCATTGAACGCTTTGACGTCCGCACCCCCGGCGCGAACAACGCCGCGCGGTCGCTGTCGGGCGGCAACCTGCAAAAATTCGTCATCGGCCGCGAGGTGCTGCAACGCCCCGAGGTTCTGGTGGTCAACCAGCCGACCTGGGGCGTCGATGCCTCGGCCGCGGCGGCGATCCGGCAATCGATACTGGATCTGGCCGACAACGGCACGGCGGTGGTCGTCATCAGTCAGGATCTGGACGAGTTGATGGAAATCTCGGATCGTTTCGCCGCGCTGAACGAGGGGCGGTTGTCACCCAGCAAACCGGCGCGCGGTCTGAGCATGGAAGAAATCGGCCTGATGATGGGCGGCGCACATGATATGGAGGTGGCCCATGTTGAGGCATAACCCGGCACGGCCCACCCAGAGCAGGGTTCGGTCCTTGAGTATTTTCACCAAGAAAAAGACACGAGGTGCGGCATGATCCGGCTTGAGAAACGCCCGACCCCGTCGAAATTCTGGACGGCGGCGACGCCGGTTCTGGCGGTGGTTCTGACGATGATCGCCGGCGGGCTGCTGTTCGCCGCTTTGGGCAAAGACCCGTTTGCCGCGATCCGCACAATTTTCTGGGACCCGCTGTTCAACGCGCAATTCGCCAGCTATTCGCGGCCGCAATTGCTGATCAAGGCCGGGCCGCTGATCCTGATCGCGATCGGCCTGTCGCTGGGCTTTCGCGCCGGGATCTGGAACATCGGCGCCGAGGGGCAATACATCATCGGCGCGCTGTGCGGGGCTGGTGTCGGGCTGGCGTTCTATCCGCTGGATGCGTGGTATATTTTCCCGCTGATGGTGCTGGCCGGGGCGTTTGGCGGCTGGGCCTGGGCGATGATACCGGCCTTGTTAAAAACCAGATTCCGAACCAATGAAATTCTGGTGTCCTTGCTGTTGGTCTATGTGGCTGAACAGTTTCTGGCCTCGATGGCGCTGGGGCTGATGCGCAACCCGCAGGGCGGCGGCTTTCCGGGGTCGCGCAATTTGCAGCAATACCCGTCGGCGGCGAACCCCGAACTGATCTCGGGCACCGGCATGCATTGGGGGGTTATGGCCGCCTTTATCGCGGTGATCGGTGCCTATATCCTGTTGAACCGGCATTTGCTGGGGTTCCAGATCCGCCTGACCGGAGCCAGCCCCCGTGCCGCGCGGTTTGCCGGGGTCAATCCGAATGCGCTGATCCTGTTTTGCATGGGGCTGTCGGGTGGTTTGGCCGGGCTGGCCGGGATGTTTGAAATCTCGGGTCCGGCCGGGCAGGTCAGCATCGACTTTAACCAGAACTACGGCTTTACCGCGATCATCGTGGCCTTTCTTGGCCGTCTGCATCCGGTTGGGATTCTGTTGGCCGGGTTGCTGATGGGCCTGACCTATATCGGCGGCGATCTGGCGCAGTTCATGCTGGGCCTGCCAGCGGCGGCAATTCAGGCGTTTCAGGGCATGTTGTTGTTCTTTCTTCTGGGGGTGGATGTTCTGAGCAACTTCCGCATCCGCATCGGCAAGACGGAGGCCGCGTGATGGACCTTTCTGCAATCAACCCGCTGGTTCTGATCGCCTCGCTGATGGTGGCCTCGACCCCGATCCTGCTGGCCGCTTTGGGCGAACTGGTGGTGGAAAAGGCCGGGGTTCTGAACCTTGGTGTCGAGGGCATGATGATCACCGGCGCGATCTGCGGTTTTGCCATCGCAGTCGAGACCGGCAGCCCGACGCTGGGGTTTCTTGCGGCCATGGTCGGCGGTGCAGTTCTGTCGCTGGTTTTCGGGATCATGACGCAGGTTCTGTTGTCCAATCAGGTGGCGACCGGCCTTGCGCTGACGCTGTTCGGGCTGGGCCTGTCGTCGCTGTTGGGGCAAGGCTATATGGGGGTAAAGCCACCCCGGATTCACGACCTGAATCTGGGGCCGCTGCGCGATATTCCGGTGGTCGGGCCGATCCTGTTTCAGCATGACGCGATTGTCTATATCTCGCTGGCGCTGGTTCTGGCGGTCTGGGCAGTGCTGAAATATTCGCGGCTTGGGCTGGTGCTGCGCGCCGTGGGTGAAAGCCACGACGCCGCGCATGCGCTTGGCTATAAGGTGGTGCGTATCCGCATTCTGGCGATCATGTTTGGCGGCGCGCTTGCCGGTCTGGGCGGCGCCTATCTCAGCCTGATCCGGGTGCCGCAATGGACCGAAGGCATGACCGCCGGCGCCGGCTGGATCGCGCTGGCCATCGTGGTTTTCGCCAGCTGGAAACCGGGCCGCGTGCTGTTGGGCGCGTATCTGTTCGGCGGCGTCACGGTTTTACAGCTGAACCTGCAAGCGGCGGGGCTTGCTGTTCCTGTCGAATACCTTTCAATGTCACCGTATTTGATTACCATCCTTGTGTTGGTCGTCATGTCCTCGGACCGGTCGCGCGCAGCGCTGAATGCGCCAGCGTCGCTGGGCCGCGTGTTCCATGCCTCAAGCTGAGACAAAAATGAGAAACGAAATCCTAAGAGCCCTCGATGGTGCTAACCCGCTCTTGGGACAAATGGTGCCGCGATTCATCGCCGCAGTCATCGTGCTGTCGGTGTTCGCTATCTCTATTGAAACGGTTCCAAGTCTGTCGGCCCACTGGTCGATGGGTTTGGCGGTTTTCGAATGGATTTGTCTGGTAGTCTTTCTGGCCGAGTTCGTCGCCCGGCTGGCCTGCACCCCGAATCCACTAAGTTACCTTTTCAGCTTCTGGGGGGTGATTGACGCGCTTGCATGTATTCCAGCGCTTCTATTGTTCAGGACCGATCTTGTCGCCATTCGTGCCCTGCGGCTTATCCGCCTTGCACGCATCCTTAAACTGACCAAGACTTCGGCCGCCTTTGACCGGCTTGGCCGCGCGTTCTGGTTCGTCCGGTACGAAATGTCTGCTTTCATGATGGTGGCTGGCTTGCTGATCTACTTTGCGGCCGTTGGGATATATTTCTTTGAAAACAGCGCCCAACCTGCCACGTTTTCATCAATCCCCGCCAGCCTGTGGTGGGCCATAGCCACGCTCACGACTGTCGGATACGGTGATGTGTACCCAATTACTGCCGGGGGGCGCATCTTTACCGGACTTATTCTTTTGGTAGGCCTTGGCATCGTTGCCGTGCCTTCCGCCCTGGTAACCTCTGCTCTTACAGAGCGAACCACAAATAACTGCGAACCAACAACGGAGAATTCTCAATGAAACGCAGAACAATTCTAGTCGCATCGGCGATGGCGCTGGCGCTGGCCTCGGCGGGCGCAGCTTTTGCCGCTGAAAAGACCAAGGTCGGCTTTGTCTTTGTCGGCCCGATCGGCGACGGCGGCTGGACCTATCAGCACAACCTGGGCCGCCTTGCCGTCGAAGAAGAATTCGGCGACGCCGTGGAAACCATCTATCAGGAAAGCGTGCCTGAAGGCGCCGACGCCGAGCGCGTTCTGACCCAGATGGCGCTGTCCGGCGCCGACCTGATCTTTACCACCTCGTTTGGCTACATGGACCCGACCCTGAACGTCGCCGCCAAATTCCCGAACGTGAAATTCGAGCACGCCACAGGTTACAAGCGCGCCGATAACGTCAGCACCTACGGCGCCCGCTTCTATGAAGGCCGCGCCGTGCAGGGCACGATCGCTGGCCGCATGACCAAGTCGAACGTCATCGGCTATATCGCCTCGTTCCCGATCCCCGAAGTGATCCGCGGCATCAACTCGGCCTATATCCACGCCAAGAAGGTGAACCCGGATGTCGAGTTCAAGGTGATCTGGGCTTACACCTGGTTCGATCCCGCGAAAGAGGCTGACGCCGCCAACGCCCTGATCGAACAAGGCGCCGACGTGATCCTGCAGCACACCGATTCGACCGCGCCGCAAGCCGCTGCTGAAAAGCTTGGCAACGTCATCACCTTCGGTCAGGCCTCGGATATGTCGGAATATGCCCCGTCGCCGCGCGTCAGCGCCATCATCGACAATTGGGCGCCCTATTACATCGAGCGCACCAAGGCCGTGATGGATGGCACCTGGACCTCGGTCGATACCTGGAACGGCATCGGCAAAGGCATGGTCGGCATCGGTGAAATCTCGTCCGCCGTGCCCGAGGACGTCAAAGCCGAAGCCCTTGCCCTGCAAGAGGCCCTCGCTTCGGGCGCCTATCACGCATTCACCGGCCCGCTGAAAAAGCAGGACGGCAGCGACTGGCTGGCCGAAGGCGAAGTGGCCGACGACGGCACGCTGGCTGGCATGAACTTCTATGTCGAAGGCATCAGCGGCGATATCCCGCAGTAACGCACCCAAAACCGGTAAAAGGCCCGCCTCCGCGCGGGCCTTTTCTTATTCGTTATTTCCTATACGTTTGATCCGGATCAAGGCCCGCATCGGGGAAATCGGGTTCCTGATCGCAGGAAACAGGAGACACCGATGGACTGGACCGAAAAAAGCGCCAACACCAAGAACCAGCTGCGCGCGCTGAACAAATGTATCCCCGATGCAACCAAAGGCTTCAACACGCTCAGCAAGGCCGTCAAGGATAACGGCACCCTTGGCCTCAAGGAAAAAGAATACGTGGCGCTTGGCATCGCCGTGGCCCAGCGCTGTGACGACTGCATCGTGCTGCATATCGAGGCCCTGATCCGCTGCGGCGCCACCCGCGAGGAAGTCGGCGACGTTCTGGCCATGTCGATCCAGATGGGCGGCGGCCCGGCCCTGATGTATGCAGCGCGCGCGCTGGATTGCTTTGATCAGCTGACCACCCCGGCCTGAGGCGTCTGCGCCCATATAGACCGTTGGATTTGAGTATTTTCACCAAGAAAAAGACGCGGTTTTTTTCTTGGGCCAAATACTCCGGGGTTTGGGGCAGCGCCCCAATCCGACCTATCCGTTCATGCGGATACGGGCGTTGGTCGGGTCATAGGGGCAATCCTCGGTGACCACCGCGGGCCAGAGCTGATCGAACATCTTGACCCGCAACTCGGTGCCCGGCACGGCAAGGTCGGGCCGTACATAGCCCATGCCGATGCTTTTCCCAAACGCCACCGAATAGCCGCCCGAGGTCAGGCGCCCGATCCGGTCCACCCCGGAATAAAGCGCCTCGCGGCCCCAGGGGTCGGCGTTTTCGGGGCCGTTGATCAGCAGCGTGACACAAGCGCTGCGCCGACCGGTGTCCAGCATCGGCTGTTTGCCGAAAAATTCCTTGTTCAGATCGACAAAGCGATCCAGCCCGGCCTCAAGCGGCGTGGCGTCACGGCCCAGTTCGGTGCCGAAGGCGCGATAGGATTTCTCTTGCCGCAGCCAGTTCTGCGCCCGCGCCCCCACCGGTTTCAGCCCATGCGCCGCGCCAGCCCGCATCAGCGCATCAAAAAGGTGGGTCTGCATCTCGATCGGGTGGTGCAGCTCCCAGCCCAACTCGCCGGTATAGGCAACGCGGATGGCGCGGACCGGGACCATGCCCAGTTCGATCTCGCGCATCGACAGCCACGGGAAGCGGGCGTTCGACAGCGCCGCATCCGGGTCGGCATCGCGGATCAGGTCGCGCAGGATGGCGCGGCTGTTGGGCCCGGCCAGCGCGAACACGCCCCATTGCGTGGTGACATCATGGATGTCGATCCAGCCGAAGATGGCGCGCTTATCCTCGGCCGCCTTGAGCAGATAATCGTGGTCATAGGCCTGCCACGCCCCGGCTGAGACGAGGTAATAGTCATCCTCGGCCAGCCGCACGATGGTGTATTCGCTGCGGGTGGTGCCTGCCGGGGTCAGGGCATAGGTCAGGTTGATCCGGCCCGCCTTGGGCAGTTTGTTGGTGGTGAACCAATCCAGAAACGCCGTCGCGCCGGGGCCGCGCACCCGGTGTTTGGCAAAGGCGGTGGCGTCGATCAGCCCGGCGGTCTGCCGGATCGCCCGCGCCTCGTCCACCGCATATTGCCACCAGCCGCCGCGGCGGAACGACCGCGCGGCGTGGTCGTCAAAGCCTGCGGGCGCAAAGTAATTCGGGCGCTCCCAGCCGTTGACCTGCCCGAATTGCGCCCCCAGCGCCGCCATGCGGTCATAGCAAGGCGCGGTGCGCAGGGGCCGGGCGGCGGGGCGTTCCTCGTCCGGGTGGTGTAGGATATAGACGTGCTCATACGCTTCTTCGTTCTTGCGCATGGCATAGTCGGTGGTCATCCAGTCGCCATAGCGTTTGGGGTCGAGCGAGGCCATGTCGATCTCGGCCTCGCCCTGGGTCATCAACTGCGCAAGGTAATGCCCGGTGCCACCCGCCGCCGTGATGCCAAAGCTAAAGCCTTCGGCCAGCCACATGTTGCGCAGGCCCGGAGCCGGACCCAGCAGCGGGTTACCATCGGGCGTATAGCAAATCGGGCCGTTGAAATCGTCTTTCAGCCCCGCACCCTCGGACGAGGGGATGCGGTGGATCATCGACAGGTATTCCTGTTCGATGCGATCCAGATCCAGCGGGAACAGATCGGCGCGAAAGCTGTCGGGCGCGCCGTATTCGAACCGGGCGGGGGCGCCGCGCTCGTAAGGGCCCAAAATCCAGCCGCCGCGTTCCTCGCGGACATACCATTTGGCGTCAGCGTCGCGCAGCACCGGGTGTTCGGGATTGCCCGCCTTGCGCCACGCCACAAGCGCGGGGTCGGGTTCGGTGACGATATATTGGTGCTCGACCGGGATCGCCGGGATTTTCAGCCCCAACAGCCGGGCGGTGCGTTGGGCGTGGTTGCCGGTGGCGGTGACGACATGGTCCGCCGTGACGATCACCTGTTCCTCCGAGGGCACCAGATTGCCGCCCTTCTCGACCATCCGGGTGCAGGTCACGCGCCACGCGCTGCCGGTCCACTGATAGCCATCGACCTGCCAGCGGCGTTGAATGCTGACGCCGAACTGCCGCGCGCCCTTGGCCATCGCCTGTGTCACATCAGCGGGGTTGATATAGCCGTCGGTCGGATGGAACAGCGCCCCGACCAGATCTTCGGTGCGCAGCAGCGGCCAACGGTCCTTAAGTTGCGCCGGAGACAACCACTCGTAAGGCACACCACAGTTTTCGGCGGTGGTGGCATAGAGCATATATTCGTCCATGCGCGCCCGCGATTGCGCCATGCGCAGGTTGCCCACGACCGAGAACCCGGGGTTCAGGCCGGTTTCGGCCTCAAGCGTTTTGTAGAACCTGATCGAGTAATCGTGGATATGCGTCGTCGCGTAGGACATGTTGAAATAGGGCAATAGCCCTGCCGCATGCCATGTCGACCCCGCCGTCAGTTCGTCGCGCTCAAGCAACAGCACATCCCAGCCCGCGCGGCCCAGATGATAGGCGACCGACGCGCCGATGGCCCCGCCACCGACGACCAAAGCCTGGACATGGGTTTTCATGGACGCGCCTTCTGCTGTGTTGTTCAGCCGAAGTATGCCCGTCCGCATCCGCCATGGCGAGAAAACTGCGACATTCAGAGGCGCGAAACCGACCTAGCGGCGGGCGTAACCGAAGGTCTGGAAATCGCGCTCGAACAGCCGGGTGACGATCTTTGTTTCGGCGGGGCCGTAAAACTCGGGCACTTTTTCCTGCGCGTTGGTCGGTTTGGAGATGTTCGAGGTTTCAATCCGGAAGTCGATCTGATCGCCAAAGATCGTCCGCACGATATGGCCCAGATCGGCGTTCAGGTTTTCGAACCGGCCGATGAAATCGAACGTCTCGACCGGCAGCAGCATGATGTCGGACTGCGGCGCCCAATGCGCGTCGGCCCAGAGGTGGCCGTCATCAAGATAGTGGCAGAAATCAAGAAAGCTGGGCGTGGCGTCGGATTTGAACCATGCGCGGAACGCTTTTTCCTGTGGCCGGTGGCGCAGGATCTTGGATTGAAAGGCCGACAGGGTCCGCGAATAAGGATCGCGCACCACGGTGAACTTGAACGCCTCGTCCCGCAGCCGCCGGAAATTCCTGCTGCCCAGATAAGAGGGCCGCAGGAAGTGATCCTTGGGATTGTCGTCGCGGGAAAAGGCCCGCCGATAGGTCGAATAGCTGCGCAACGTGGCGGTGATGGTCGAATTCGCCGCCTTGGGCACGCGGTTGTAAAAGAACGGCTCGGCCGGGGAATAGGCGCCGCGCGGATCGACTTTGAAAAAGCTGACCGGCCCCCGATAGGGATATTCGCGGTAAAACGGAAGCAATCGTGCCGCCGCTTCGCAGGCCGCACGATTTTTCCATTTGTTCACGTCGATGTCTCCGAGTGTCGCGGACGCTTACAGCATCGACGGCACGACCTGATCCGGCGGGCGGTGGCCGTCGGCAAAGGTCTTGATGTTCAGCAGAACCTTTTCGCCCATCTCGATCCGGCCCTCGACCGTGGCCGAGCCCATATGCGGCAACAGCACCACGTTCGGCAGGGTGCGCAATTCGTCGTTCACGCCGCTGCGGCCCTGAAACACGTCCAGACCGGCCCCGGCGATAGTGCCGGCGCGCAGCTGACGCACCAGCGCGTTTTCGTCGATGACTTCGCCGCGCGAGGTGTTCACGATCACCGCATCTTCTTTCATCATCCGCAGACGACGGGCGTCCATCAGATGGAAGGTCTCGGGCGTGTGCGGGCAGTTGATCGAGATGACATCCATGCGCGGCACCATGTCATCCAGATCGGCCCAATAGGTCGCGCCAAGGTCCTGTTCGATCTCGGGGCGCAGGCGGCGGCGATTGTGGTAATGCACCTGCATGCCAAAGGCGTTGGCGCGGCGCGCCACGGCCTGACCGATGCGGCCCATGCCGATGATGCCCAGACGGCGGCCGCCGACGCGGCCCCCAAGCAGGGCGCTGGGGCTCCAACCGCTCCAGTTGCCGGCCTGCATGATCGCCAGACCTTCGGGAATGCGGCGGGTCACCGCCAGCAACAGCGCCATGGTCATGTCGGCGGTATCTTCGGTAACAACGCCCGGCGTGTTCGACACCAGAATGCCGCGCTGGCGGGCGGTGTGCACGTCGATGTGATCGACCCCGGCGCCATAGTTGGCGATCAGGCGCAGACGTTCGCCCGCGCGGGCCAGAACACCGGCATCAATGCGGTCGGTGATGGTCGGCACCAGAACATCGGCGCGTTGCATCGCCGCAACCAGATCTTCATGCGACATGGGGGTGTCGGTTTCGGGCAGCTCGACATCGAACAGCTCTTTCAGCCTTGCCTCGACGACCTCTGGCAACCGTCGCGTTACGACAACACTCAAGCGTTCTGCGGGCATTCAAATTCTCCCTGTTCTTTTCATCCCATGTCCTAAGTGGCAAACTGTCCGAAGATGGGGCAAGACACAAGACCCCACAACACCCCCAAAGCGGGCGACCCTTACGACTAAGGGACAAGAGGCATAAATGCGGGCAATTCTTCAGGCTTTGGTGCTGGTCATTCTGGCCACCCTACCCGTCGCGGCGCAAGAGCGCGGCCCGGTCACGAACCTGCCGATCCCGCGTTTCGTGTCGCTGAAGGCGGGCGAGGGCTATGCCCGGCACGGCCCCGGCCAGACGCACCGGATCGACTGGGTCTATAAACACCGCAATCAGCCGCTGGAAATCACTGGCGAATACGGTCACTGGCGGCGGGTCCGCGATCAGGATGGCGCCGGAGGCTGGATGCATTATTCGCTGCTGTCCGGCGTGCGCACGGTGCTGATCGAACAGGACATGCTGCCGCTGCGCCGCCAGCCCGACCCCAAGGCCCAGATTCTGGCCACTGCCGAGCTGGGCGCGATTGCATGGCTGGACGCCTGCGGTCCCGAGTGGTGCAAGATCGAGGCAGGCCGGGTCGCGGGCTGGGTTCCGAAAGACAAATTATGGGGCGTTCGTCCCGAAGAAGTGTTCGAATAACCCGGCCTTGGGATTGCCCTGTCGGTCTGTGCTAGGCTAGAGGGGCCGCACGTTTCACCCGGAGTCGCCAATGGCCCGCAACCCGAACCTGATGAACCTGTCCGCCGGGCTGGCCTCGGTCAGCGTGGCGTTGGTGCTGGTGCTGCTCAAGCTGTGGGCGCTGGGGGAAACACAGGCCCTGTCGATTGCCGCTTCGCTGGCCGACAGCGCCATGGATCTGATGGTATCGCTGGGCGGTCTGGCCGCGATCATCTATGCCGCCCGCCCTGCCGATGAAGACCACCATTTCGGCCATTCCTCGGCCGAGGATCTGGCGGCGCTGGGTCAGGCCTTGTTCATTCTGGTGTCCGCCGGGGTGATCTTCTGGGCGGCGGCACGGCGGATTTTGTCGGATGACCCGGTGCACCTGATGGCGCAGGGGCGCGGCATTGTGGTGATGGTGGTTTCGGTGGCTCTGACGCTGGGTCTGGTGCTGTGGCAGCGCCGGGTGGCGCGCAAGACCGGCAGCCGCGTGGTCAAGGCCGATCAGCTGCATTATCTGGGCGATCTGCTGCCCAATCTGGGTGCTATTCTGGCGCTGTGGGCTTCGGTCGCGCTGGACCTGCAAGGCGTTGACAGCGCCGTGGCGATGGGTGCGGCGGTGATGCTGGCGGTTGGCGCGCTGGGCATCGGGCGCGGCGCGTGGCACGCGCTGATGGATCGCTCGGCCGATCCTGAAATCGTCGCCGGGATCGAGGCCATCGCCCGCGACTGGCCCGGCCTGCACGGGTTTCACGATCTGCAAACCCGCACCGCTGGCAGCAAGCTGTTCATCAACCTGCATATCGAACTGGATGGCGAACAGACCCTGCATCAGGCCCACAGCATCGGAGCAGGCCTGAAACATGCACTGATTCAGGCCTTTCCCAATGCCGAAGTCATCATTCACAAAGACCCGGTGCGCGATTAATCCAGATCGGCGGCGCAATCGGTGACCATCTGCAAGGCGCGGGCCGGGTTTTTTAGCTCGTGCGCCAGCGCCAGCGCCACCTTGGCCAGATAGACTTCGGACTGCGCCGGGCCAACGGCGTCGATCGTGGTCGCAAGGGCCTCGTAAATGTCTTCCAGTGTCAATGCGGTCGTCATGCGGAGATTCCTTTACGGATATTCAGGCGATCAAGCGCCGCGTCGATATCTGCGGGGCTGGCGCTGCGCCAGCGGGCGGCGATATGCATGTCGGGACGGATCACATAGACCGTGCCCGACACCGCATCAAAGGCCCGCGCGGCGGCGCTGTCGGCGGACAGGGTCAGCACCCGAACCCCATCGCGCGGGGCGATATCCGGGGCGGTGCCAAAGGCCAGAACCGTGATGTCGCGCAACTGATCCGACAGATGGCCACCGTCGATCCGCGGATCGACCGAGACCGCGCCGGGCACCGGGCCGGCGCTGAAGTCCGGGTCATCGGCCAGCGTCGCCGGGCTGTCGGCATAGGTATAGGGCGTCATCTGACGCGGGTTGGCCAAGGCACCGGCATAGGATTGCTTCAGCGCCAGCGACAAGGCCGCGTCGCGCATCACCTGCCAGCCGTGGCTGGGCGGCGTCATAAAGCGGGTGCTTTTGCTGGCATTGGCAAACACGTCCAGCGTGGCGCCACGGCGCTCGGGCGAATAGCTGTCCAGCAGCGCGGCGTCGGCTTTGCCGTTCATCACCCAGCCCAGTTTCCAGCCGATATTCTGCGCGTCAGCCAGCCCGTTGTTCAGACCGCGCACGCCAAAGATCGGCACGATATGGGCGCTGTCGCCGATAAAGAACACCCGGCCAAGGCGATAGTCGTCCAGCGCAAGGGTGTTGGCGGAATAGACGCTCCACCATTCCAGATCATAGCCGCCGGTGTGGCCGATATCCTTGAGTACCGCCTCGACGCTGACGCGGACATTTTCCTCGCGCGTGGCCTCTTCGGCGCTTTCGTCGTCTTTCAGCTGATAGTCGATCCGCCAGATGTCATCGGGCTGGCGGTGCACCAGAACCGTTCCGCCGGGGCGCGACGCCGGGTCGAACAGCGCGCGGCGGATGGTCGGATAATCGTGCTGCATCCGCACGTCGGCGATGACATAGCGGCCTTCGAAATTCTCGCCCTTCAGCCGCAGCCCGCACATACCGCGCACCGCGCTGCGGGCGCCATCAGCGGCCAGCAACCATTGCGCCGTCAGGGTATAGGTGCCGTTCGGATCGCGCATCTTGACCGTGACGCCATCGTCGTCCTGAGTCATTGCGGTGATCTCGGTCTGCCAGCGCGCGTCGATCAGCGGGTTGGCGGCGACGGCCTGCCAAAGGTAATCCTCGATATACTGCTGCTCGATGTTATACATCGGACGGTATTTTTCATCCGGGCTGTCGGGCATGTCGAATTCAAGGATCTGCTGGCCGCGATAAAAGGTGCGGCCCGTGGTCCAGCCCAGCGCCTTGTCCAGAAACGGCTGAACCGTCTTGATGCTTTCCAGAATGTAATAGCTTTGCCGCGCCACACAGATCGCGCGGCTGCCATCGTTGAACGTGTCCTTGCGGTCGATCAGAACCGAGGCAATCCCCTGTTCGGCCAGCACCAGCGCCGCTGTCATACCGACCGGACCGGCACCGACGATCACCACGGGCGTGGCACGATCCAACCCCTCGCGCGTGGCGGGGGCATCGAAATGCGGATAGGTGAAATACAGCGAGTCCAACTCGCCCCGACCGTTCGGGCGCATGGGGTGTCTCCTTGGCTTGAGTGGGATCGGTATACAGGACATCGCGGCTGGGCTATGTCCTCTTTTATGGAGGACAGCAGCCACAGCCTGATTGCAGCATGCCTTGCCCGGCACGGGCGGCAAGGCTTTGTCGAGCCATTCCTGACACTGGCGCGGCAGGCCGGGGCCGATCAGGTGATGATCTTCAGCTACACCGACGATCATGCCGCCTGCCTGTTATCGCGCAACTTTGTCGAAGGGGTGCGTGGCGACCATCTGGCCCAGCAATATCTTGAGGGCTGGTTCCGCGACGACCCGCTGTGCGCCCATGCGCTGGCCCTGCCCGCCGGTGCGTTCGAACTGTTCAATCTGGCACAATTGCGCAACGAGATCCCTGCCGAATACCACCAACGATTCTTTGTGGCGCCGGGTCTGGGCGACAAGCGCGCCGCAGTGATTGCCGGGCCGACCTTGCGGCTGGCGGTGAACCTTTATCGGCGCGACGACGGCCCGGCGCAGCCCGATCTGCTGAACCTGCTGGCGCAACTGGCGATTCTGCATTTCGAGGCGGCGGGCCAGACCGAGATTCCGCAGGCGCTAAGCGTCCTGTCCGAGCGCGAATCTCAGGTCTGTCTGGGTATTCTTCAGGGCAAGAAGGCCGAAATCATCGCCCATGAACTGGGCCTGCAACCGACCAGCGTCGTCACCTATCGCCGCCGCGCCTATGACAAGCTGGGAATCAGCAGCCGCGCCAGCCTGTTCGCGATCTGCCGTCCTTAGGCGGTGCGGTTGATCCGCGCCTCAAGCACATCGAACGGCACGCCGGGTTCATCCTTGGCGCCCCGGATCACCAGCGAGGTTTTCACACTGGCAACATTGTCAGCGGCGGTCAGTTGTTCGGTCAGGAAGCTTTGGAAGGTGCTCAGATCGGGGGCAACGCATTTCAGGATAAAATCCACCTCGCCGTTCAGCATGTGACACTCGCGCACCAGCGGCCATTCCCGGCAGCGGGTCTCGAACGCCGACAGATCGGCCTCGGCCTGACTTTGCAGCCCGACCATGGCAAAGACCTGCACCTCGAATCCCAGTTCGCGGGCGTCGACATCGGCGTGATAGCCGCGGATATAACCCGATTCTTCCAACGTGCGGACACGGCGCAGACAGGGCGGCGCCGAGATGCCGACCCGTTTGGCCAGTTCCACATTGGTCATCCGGCCATCGGCCTGAAGCTCGGCCAGAATCTTTCTGTCGATCGGATCGAGTTTCGCGCCTGCCATAACTGCCCTCCATTTTCTCGAATACTACGCTGCGCCGCCTTGACGCGCAATAATATTTCACGCTTGAGCAACTTTTTGAATTGGTCTATCCGGGGCGGTCTGTCTGCCTGCCGGACTGCCGCCAAGGCCTTTCATGGCGGGCGGCAGGTGGCTATATCCGAGGGAACAGATTCTGCAGGGGGCCGGTATGGGCGCGACGAAACACACCAAACTTTTGATCATCGGCTCGGGTCCGGCGGGTTATACCGCCGCCGTCTATGCCTCGCGCGCGATGCTTGAACCGGTTCTGGTTCAGGGCATTCAGCCGGGCGGCCAGCTGACCATCACCACCGAGGTCGAGAACTGGCCGGGCGAGACCGAAATTCAGGGGCCCGACCTGATGATCAAGATGGAAGAACACGCCCGCGCCGTCGGAACCGAGATCATCAGCGACCACATCAGCAGCCTCGATTTGTCCAAGCGCCCGTTCACCGCGCAGGGCGACAGCGGCACGACCTATACTTGCGACGCGCTGATTCTGGCGACCGGCGCTCAGGCGAAATGGCTGGGCCTGCCGTCGGAGGAAAAATTCAAAGGCTTCGGCGTGTCGGCCTGTGCCACCTGCGACGGCTTTTTCTATCGCGGGCAGGAAGTGGTCGTCGTCGGCGGCGGCAACACCGCTGTCGAAGAGGCGCTGTTCCTGACCAACTTTGCCAGCAAGGTCACGCTGATCCACCGCCGCGACAGCCTGCGGTCCGAGAAAATCCTGCAGGACCGGCTGTTCAAGAACCCCAAGATCGAAATCCTGTGGAACCACGGTATCGAAGAAGTCATCGGTGGCGACAACCCGATGGGCGTCGAGGCCGTGCGCGCCAAGCACGTCGAAACCGGCGAGATCACCGAAATTCCCTGTAGCGGGTTCTTTGTGGCGATCGGCCATGCGCCCGCCTCGGAACTGGTCAAGGATCAGCTGGAAACCCATATGGGCGGCTATGTCGTGACCAAGCCCGACAGCACCGAAACCAGCATCCCCGGCGTGTTCGCCGCGGGCGACCTGACCGACCACAAATACCGGCAGGCCGTGACCAGCGCCGGCATGGGCTGCATGGCCGCGCTTGAGGCTGAACGCTGGCTGGCCGAGAACGAGTAAGACGCAAGCACAAGAAAACCGGACCCGGCACCCGGGTCCGGGGTTCCGCCTGAGGCGGAAAACCAAAACATTATTCCAAGAAATCCAAGTTTTCGCGGCCTTTTCGCCGCAGTTGCAAAAGAAACGCTGCTGACAGTTGAACTTTCTCCCTAAACAGGGATACGCCCCCGCCGAGACGCACGTTTCGGGACGTGCACTGAACCGAAAATCTGATTCCGAGTTGTGACATGTCAATGACCAACCTCGCTCCTGTGCCGGAGCTTTATGTTTCCCATGAAAGCGCGCTGAAACTGAAAGACGAGGCCGGGAACCTGCCCAGCTGGGATCTGACTCCGCGCCAGATCTGCGATCTTGAACTGCTGATGAACGGCGGCTTCAACCCGCTGAAAGGGTTCCTCAGCGAGGAAGACTATGACGGTGTTGTCGAAAACATGCGGCTTGCCAATGGCGCGCTGTGGCCGATGCCGATCACGCTGGACGTCAGCCAAGCCTTTGCCGACGGTCTGGAGACGGGTCAGGACATCGCGCTGCGCGATCAGGAAGGCGTCATTCTGGCAATCA
>NZ_JBFHDW010000008.1:0-19301 GCF_041584535.1 Actibacterium sp.
GACCATGCGCGCGGCGATGGCCTTGGCCTCGGCCAGTTCGGCGGCGCTGTTCGGATCGACCAGCAGGCAGGAGTGGAAATTGCCGTCACCGACATGGCCCAGAATCGGGCCGGGGATCGACGCGGCGGCGATATCCGCATGCGCCGCCGTCACCGCCTCGGCCAATCGTGAGATCGGCACGCACAGATCGGTCACCAGCCCCATCGCGCCGGGACGCGAGGCCAGAATCGCCCAATAGGCCTTGTGCCGGGCATCCCACAGCGCGTTGCGTTCTTCCGGGCGCGACGACCATTTGAACCCGTGGCCGCCCATGCTGTCGGCGATGTCTCCAAACCGTTCGGCCTGTTCCGCCACTCCGGCCTCGGAACCGTGGAATTCGATCATCAGATGCGGCACTTCGGGCAGGTCGGTCTTGGAATAGGCATTCACCGCCGCGACCGAGGCGGCATCCAGAAACTCGATCCGGGCCATTGGGATGCCCATCTGGATCGTGGCGATCACCGTTTCGACCGCCGCGCCGATGTCATCGAAGGCACAAACGGCCGAGCTGATCGCCTCGGGCTGGCCATGCAGGCGCAGGGTCAGTTCGGTAATCAGACCCAGCGTGCCCTCGGACCCGACGAACAGCCCGGTCAGGTCATAGCCGGCACTGGATTTACGGGCGCGGGTGCCGGTGCGGATGATCCGGCCATCGGCCAGAACCACCTCAAGCCCCAGCACGTTGTCGCGCATCGTGCCATAGCGCACCGCCGTCGTGCCGCTGGCCCGGGTCGCAGCCATCCCCCCGATCGAGGCATTGGCCCCCGGATCGACCGGAAAGAACAGCCCCGTCGCGCGCAATTCGTGGTTCAGCGCCTCGCGCGTGACGCCGGGCTGAACCCGCACATCCATATCCGATTGGTTGACCTCAAGAACGGCGTTCATCCGGCTGAAATCCACCGCCACCCCGCCCTGCACCGCCAGCGCGTGCCCCTCAAGCGAGGTGCCCGCGCCATAGCCGACCACCGGACAGCCATGCGCCGAACACAGGCGCATGATCTGCGACACCTCGTCGGTGTTTACCGGATAGGCCACCGCATCGGGCGGCGTGACCGGGAAATGCGACTCGTTCTGGCCGTGGGTTTCCAGATCGGACTTGGACAGGCTTAACCGATCGCCTAAGACTTGGGTCAGTGCCTCGATGGCTGTGGTGATGGACATGGATCATCCTTCCGATCAGGCGTGTATCAATAGGAACCCTAAGCCAGACGGGCAGCGCGGGGAAAGCCTATAATGTCCTTTGCCCGGCGCAGGATGACCGCGCGTGAGCGAGCCGCTGAAACGCCTCCTCAAACGCCAGTATGACGAGGCCCTGACCGAATTGCGCAGGGCCCGGTCGGTGCTGTTGCTGAAAGGTCCGTCGCAGATTCAATTCTGGTTCATCGCGCTGGCCATCGGCACGGCGGCGGGGTTCGCGACGCTGGGGTTTCGCCTTGCGATCAACGCGTTACAGACCCGGCTTTATGGCACCTCGGACCTGACGATGCTGCACAGCTTTGCCGAGACCCTGCCGTGGTATTGGGTTCTGGTGATCCCGATTTGCGGCGGGCTGGTGGTGGGGCTGATCCTGCATCATTTCACCGATGACGCGCGGGTGCGCTCGGTCGCGGATGTGATCGAGGGCGCGGCCCTGCATGACGGCCGGGTCGATAAACGCGCCGGGATCGCCTCGGCGCTGTCATCGCTGATCACGCTCAGTTCGGGCGGCTCGACCGGGCGCGAAGGGCCGGTGGTGCATATGGCCGCGATGATCGCCAGTTGGGTGTCGGTCCGGATCAACGCCAATGGCATCGTCGGGCGCGACCTGCTGGGCTGCGCGGTGGCGGCGGCGGTGTCGGCCTCGTTCAACGCGCCGATTGCCGGGGCGCTGTTCGCGCTTGAGGTGGTGCTGCGCCATTTCGCCGTCCACGCCTTTGCCCCGATCGTCATCGCCAGCGCCGCCGGAACCGTCATCAGCCGACTGGAATTCGGCAACATGACCGAGTTTTCGCTGCCGGTGGACAACTCGCTGGTGATCTATTTCGAACTGCCGGCCTTTGTGCTGCTGGGGCTTGTGTGCGGTCTGGTTGCGGTGCTGTTGATGAAGGCGATTTTCTGGGCCGACGACATCGGCAATTCGATCCAGCATTCGCTGCGCCTGCCGCGCTGGCTGCGTCCGGCGGTGGCGGGGGCGATGCTGGGCGGGCTGGCGATCTTTTTCCCGCATATCATCGGCGTTGGTTACGAGACCACCTCGGCGGCGCTGACCGGCAACCTGTTGCTGCACGAAGTCATCGTCTTTGCCATCCTCAAAGCCATCGCCGTGTCGATCACCATGGCGGGCCGGATGGGCGGCGGGGTGTTTTCGCCATCGCTGATGATGGGCGCGCTGACCGGGTTGGCGTTCGGGCTGGTGGCAACGTCGCTGGTGTCATCGGTCAACGGCGACGAGACGCTCTATGCGCTGGCAGGCATGGGCGCGGTGGCAGCGGCGGTGCTGGGGGCGCCGATCTCGACCACACTGATCGTGTTCGAATTGACCGGAGACTGGCAGACCGGGCTGGCAGTGATGGTGGCGGTGTCGATCTCGACCGCTCTGGCCTCGCGGCTTGTCGACCGGTCGTTCTTTCTGACCCAGCTTGAACGCGCCGGAAAACATGTCGCCGCCGGGCCGCAGGCCTATTTGATGTCGCTTTACAAGGCCAGCGTGGTGATGCGGGCGGTCGATACGCCCGGCGCCGCCTCACGCGAGGCCTGCGAGCAATTGATGGAGACCGGCACCTTCCTGCACCCCGACGCCACGCTGGAAACCGCCCTGCCGATGTTCGAGGATACCGGCCACAGCTTTCTGCCGGTCGTCCGCCCGCCCGGCGACGACACCGAGGCGGTCTTGCTGGGCGCGCTGTTCCATGTCGATGCGCTGAGCGCCTATAACCGCGCGCTGGCCGCCACGGCGGCAGAAGAACATTCCTGACATGAAAAACCCCGGCGCATTGGCCGGGGTTGGTCATCAGTCCATGCGGTGAAAGCCGGATTACAGCTGTTCGACCGTCACTTTGTCGCTGATGCGAAAGCCCAGATGCCCGGCCAGACGCTCAAGCGCGCCTTTGGGCTCCTGCAGGCACCATGCCGCATCGGTCAGCGAGGTGCTTTTGGTTTCGATCGAATAGAACTGTGCCTCGCCCAGCGTCGGGCTGGCCTTGCGCCGCTCGGCGGCCTCAAGAAACGGCATCGCGATGTCCGACAGCGGGAAATAGATCACCGGCAGCATGTTGTTTTCCGACAGTTCCAGCGCGTTCGATGTTTCACCCAGAACAGCACCCCCTGCCCGGACCACCCATTTGCCTTCGGCCTTACGGACCATCATTTCTTCGGTCATGTGGTTTCTCCTGAATTTCAATGCGGATGCATAATATCGGGGCTTCATGACACTTCCGTGGCCCGAATTCCAGTCCCAAGATGTCACAGGGGCCGCGTCACCCGTTCCAGCCAATCCCGCGCCCCCGACGACAGCAGCGACGACAGCTCGCGGGCGACGCGGGCGTGATAGGCGTTCAGCCAGGCGCGCTCGTCCCGACTCAGCAGATCGGCGCTGACCAGCCGCAGATCAATCGGCGCCAGCGTCAAGGTGCGGAAGCTGAGCATTGACCGGTCATCGCCGCCCGCAACCGGCGGCGCCTCTTGCACAACGATCAGGTTTTCGATGCGAATGCCAAAGGCGCCCTCGCGGTAATAGCCCGGCTCGTTCGACAGGATCATCCCCGGTTGCAGCACCACGTCCGAGACCCGAGACAGCCGCTGCGGCCCCTCATGCACGCACAGATAGGACCCGACGCCGTGGCCGGTGCCGTGGTCGTAATCCTGTCCGGCCAGCCACAGCGGATACCGCGCCAGCGCATCCAGATCGCGCCCGGCGACGCCTTTAGGGAACCGGGCGCGCGACATGGCGATCATGCCTTGCAGGACGCGGGTGAAACAGTGCTTTTCCTCGTCCCCGACTGCACCCACCGCCACCGTGCGGGTGATATCGGTGGTGCCGTCGCGATACTGGCCGCCGCTGTCGATCAACAGCAAGTCACCATCGCGGATCGCGCGGTTGCTGGCGGCCGAGACCCGGTAATGCACGATGGCGCCATGCGGGCCGCTGCCAGCGATGGTGTCAAAGCTGATGTCGCGCAGGCGGCCGGTGGCCTGACGGCAGACTTCCAGTTCGGTCACGACGTCGATCTCGGTCAGGCGGCCGCCCGGCAGGGTGGTGTCCAGCCAGAACAGGAACTCGACCAGCGCCGCGCCATCGCGCAGATGCGCCTTGATGCTGCCGTCGATCTCGACCGGGTTCTTGCAGGCTTTGGGCAGGATGCAGGGGTCCTGCCCCCATTCCATATCGACCCCGGCCTCGTTCAACAGCCCGGTCACCCGGAACGGCGCGCTGGCGCGGTCGACGCGGACGGTGCCGGTCTGGCTGCGCAGGGCGGCTTCAAACGCCTCGGCCGGGCGCAGGGTCACATCGTCGCCCAGATGCGCCCGCAGCGCGTCGTTGCATTTCGCCGGATCGGTGAACAGCGTCACCCGCGCATCGGCGCTGAGAATGGCAAAGCCGTGCGGCACCGGGTTGCGGGGAATGTCGCTGCCACGGATGTTCAACAGCCATGCAATCGAATCCGGCAAGGTCAGCACCGCCGCCTTTTGGCCCGCCTTGCGCAATTGCCCCGCCAGCCTTTGCCGCTTGTGCAGATGCGGCTCGCCGGCCAGATCGTCGGGATGCGGCACGATCAACCCATGCGGCGGCGCGGGCTGATCCGGCCAGATCCGGTCGATCAGATTGTCGGTCTCGGACAGGGTGATGCCGCTGTTTTCAAGGCCTTTCAGCAGGGTATCGATCTGTTCGAACGTGTGCAGCCACGGATCGAACCCGACCACGCCGCCATCGGGCAGCGCCTGCCGCAGCCAATCGGCCAACTGGGTTTCGGGCCAATGCACCGGCTCGAACGCCTCGGGCGCGATCTGTTGGCGCACCTGCACCCGGTAGCGCCCGTCGATGAACACCCCGGCCCGCGCCTGCAACACCGCCGCGAACCCGGCCGAGCCGGTGAACCCGGTCAGCCACGCCAGCCGGTCATCGCGCGGCGCGACATATTCACCCTGATGCGCGTCGGCGCGCGGCACAAGGAACCCGTCCAGCGCCAGCCCCGCCATCTGAGCCCGCAAGGCAGCAAGGCGCGGCGGGCCATCGGCAGGACGGGTGACGGTTTCGAATGTCTGGAACATAGGCGCGGCCCCCGAATTGCGGTGCCCCTATATGAGCGGGAAATCCCGCCCGCCGCAATGGTCCTAGCCCGCCAGCAGGGCGCGAGCGGCGGCGCGGGCCTCGGCGGTGATGGTGTCCCCGGCCAGCATCCGGGCGATTTCATCGACGCGGTGGGCGTCATCGACGGGCGTGACGCTGGACAGGGTCAGGCCATCGCGCACCTCTTTGGCGACGCGCCAGTGATGCGCGCCCAGTGCCGCAACCTGCGGCGAATGCGTGACCACCAGCACCTGACCGCCCTCGGCCAGTGCCGCCAGACGCCGACCCACCGCATCGGCGGTGGCGCCGCCGACACCGCGGTCGATTTCGTCGAAGATCATCGTCAGGCCGCTGCTGCCCTTGGTCAGACAGACCTTGAGCGCCAGCAAAAACCGGCTGAGTTCCCCGCCCGAGGCGATCTTGTTCAGCGGTCCCGAGGGCGCGCCGGGGTTGGTGGCCACGGCAAAGGCCACGTTGTCCTGCCCGTCCGGGCCAGGCTCGGCGGTGGAAACCTCGGTGGTGAACACCGCGCGCTCCATCTTCAGCGGCGCCAGTTCGCCAGCCATCGCGGCGTCCAGCGCCGCAGCGGCGGTGTGGCGGCGGGCGCTGAGGGCGGCGGCGGCGGTCTGATAGGTGGCCTCGGCACCGCGCAGCGCTTTGCGCAGGGCATCCAGATCGGCCTCGCCCGCGTCCAGCGCCGCCAGCTTGGCGCGCAGATCCTCGGCAAAACCGCCCAGATCGTCGGGGGCCACGCCATGCTTGCGGGCCAGCCCGCGAATGGCAAAGAGGCGTTCCTCGACCTGCTCCAGATCAGCGGGGTTAAAGGCCAGCGATTGCAACACGTCCTCGACCGCCTGCTGTGCCTCGCCCAGTTCGATCTGCGCCCGTCCCAGCGCGTCGATCGCGCCGTCCAAAGCGCCCTCGGCCTTGTCGGCGACACCGTCCAGCCAGCGCGTGGCATCGCCCATCATCGCCTCGGCACCGCCATCGGTGCCCAATGCGGCAAAGGCGCGGGCGATGTCTTCGCGGATGCGGTCGGCGGCCTGCATCATCCGACGGCGGGCATCCAGATCGGCCTCTTCGCCGGGCTGCGGATCCAGCGCGTCCAATTCGCCGACGGCATGGCGCAGGTAATCTTCTTCGTCGCGCACGGCGGCCAAAGCGGTTTCGGCAGCTTGCAGATCGCGGCGCGCCGCCGCCACCTGACGCCACGCGGCGCGGGTTGTGGTCAGCTCATCCCCCAGACCAGCGAAATCGTCCAGCAACACCCGGTGGCCGCGCGGATTCAGCAGGCCGCGGTCATCCTGTTGGCCGTGCAGTTCCACCAGCGTATCCGACAGCGCCCGCAGCACCTCGCCCGAGGCACGGCGGTCGTTCACCCAAGCGGTCTTGCGGCCATCGGCGCTGTTCACCCGACGCAGAATCAGCTCGTCTCCGGCGGGCAGACCGGCATCAACCAGCACCGCGCGCGCGGCATGGTCAGGCGGCAGGTCGAACACCGCGACCACCTCGCCCTGATCGGCACCGGCGCGCACCAGTTCGGCGCGACCGCGCCAGCCCAGCACAAAGCCAAGCGCATCAAGAAGAATGGATTTCCCGGCCCCGGTTTCGCCAGTCAGCACATTCAGGCCGGGCTGAAACGCAAGCTCCAGCCGGTCAATGATCAGCAGGTCCCGGATATCGAGACTGCGCAGCATGGTTCAAACCCCTTGAAGCGCGATCAGAGCCATGCGCCGCGGATCATCTGGCGATAGATCGATTGCAGCCAGCCGGTGCCAATCAGTTCGGGTTTCAGGCCCTTGCCCTGCAACAGATCAAAGGCTTCCTGATACCATTCGGTGGACTGGAAGTTATAGCCAAGGATCGCGCCCGCAGCCTGAGCGTCGGTATTCAGCCCCAGCGACAGATAGCATTCGATCAGCCGATACAGCGCCTCGGGCGTCATCGTGGTGGTTTTGAAATCCTCGACCACGGTGCGGAACCGGTTGGCGGCTGCGGCATAATGCCCGCGTTTCAGGTAATAGCGGCCGATCTCCATCTCTTTGGCGGCAAGATGGTTGAACGCCAGATCGAATTTCAGAATCGCCGACTGGGCATATTCGCTGTCGGGATAGCGTTCGATGACCGTGCGCAGCGATTGCAGCGCCTGATAAGTCACGCCCTGATCGCGGCCCACAAGGTCGATCTGGTCGTAATAGCTGAGCGCCAGCAGGTATTGCGCATAAGCGGCGTCTTCGTCCGCCGGATAGAAGTCGATATAGCGCTGTGCGGCGGCGCGGCTGGATTCGTAATCGCGGGCCTGATGATAGGCATAGGCCTGCATGATCAGCGACCGTTTCGCCCATTCCGAATAGGGATACAGGCGTTCGACCTCGGCAAAGGTCTCGGCGGCCTTGTCGCCCTTGCGCGGGTCATCTTCGAGCTGGAACTCGGCCTGCGCATAGATTTCTTCGGCGGAATAGCTTTCGATCGGGCGCTCTTCGTCGCGACCACCACCGCAAGCCGCCAGAACAGCCAATGCTGAAAATGCCACCGCAAGACTTTTGCGCGAACTGCTGATGCCCATCGACCGCCTACCCTATCGTCTGACTATGCGGCCACGCATCGTGGAAACGGGCCGAAACCTTGCCTCGTGTCCTAGCACATAAAATTTGGCTGCAAAACGCCTTTGGCGTTGTTTTTCAGATTAGGCAACCGCGCGCAGATCGGCGGCTTTGACGCCAACGCCGGGAAGACGGCGTGCCTGAGCGGAATCGCACACTTCCATGCGCCAGGCGTCGGGCGTTGCGAACAATTCGCGCAGCAACGCATTGGTCAGCGCATGTCCGGCACGGTGGCCGGTATAGCGGCCCAGAATCGGCGCGCCTGCCAGCGCCAGATCGCCCAGAGCGTCCAGCATCTTGTGGCGCACGGCCTCGTCCGAGTGACGCAGACCGCCGGGGCTGAGAACCTTGTCGCCCTCGACCACCACGGCATTATCCAGCGTGCCGCCCAGTGCCAGCCCCTGCGCGCGCATCGCATCGACATCGGCCTGACGGCAGAAGGTGCGGCTGTCACAAAGTTCACGCACGAAAGCGCCGTTGGCCATGTTCAGGGTCTTGTCCTGACGACCGATCGCGGCATCGGCAAAGTCGATATGAAAGTCGATTTCCAGCGTCTCGGCGGGCTCAAGGCGGGCCACGGCCTCGCCCCGGCGCACTTCGACCGGACGCAGGATGCGGATCGCGCGGTTCGGCGCGTCCAGATATTGCAGGCCACGCGCGACGAAGGCCTCGACGAACTGGGCGGCCGAGCCATCAAGGATCGGAACCTCGGGGCCGTCGATTTCAATCAGCGCGTTCTGGATGCCACAGCCGACAAGCGCCGCCATGATATGTTCGACCGTCGAGACCGACACACCATCGCCGTTGACCAGCAACGTGCACAGCATCGACTGTTCGACCGCATCCCAGCGGGCCGGGATCAGCGGATCGGCGTTTTCAACATCGGTGCGGCGAAACCAGACGCCGTATTCTGCCGAAGCCGGATGAACGATCATGCGCACCGGCGCGCCGGAATGAAGACCGACGCCATCGAACTGAACCGAAGATTTAAGTGTGGCTTGCACAAGGCACCCAATAGCAGCACCGGAGATCCATGTTTCCGGCACCCTCGACCTACGCAGGCGCAGGCTCAATCACAACTCAATCTTTGTAACGGGATGAAACATAGCCGTAATCGCCATCGGCAGATTCCCGCCAAGCCTTGGATCGCCCCTATCAAGCCGTTGTTTTCATAGAAAAAGGGGCCGGAAATCCGACCCCTTTTCTTGCATTATGTAGTGATGTGATCAGTTGGCCTGACGGCGCAGAAATGCCGGAATTTCGATCCGTTCCTGCTCGGGGTCCAGCTCGGGATCTTCCTGATAGCCCTGCACTTGCGGCTGTTGACGCTGCGGCATTGCCCCGCGCGCCGGGGCTTCGTGACCGGCCATGCGGTTGATCAGCGAGCCGATGCCGAAGCGGGCTTTTTCCGGGGCAGGCGCCGGAGCGGCCTGACGGGGCGCTGCCTGCTGCATCGCACCGCGTGCCGGAGTTTTGGCGACTGCGGCCTGCAACCGGGCCAGAGCCTCGGGCGTCGGGGTGCCGGGAACGCGCGGCTTGGGCGCGACAAAGGCTTCTTCCTCGCCCTCTTCAGCCACGGCATAGGTGGCGTGATGGGCCGGTTGCGCGGGCCGATAGGCCGGCGGCGGCAGATCGTCGCTGAGATCGTCTTCGAAGATGTCCTCGGCCTGCTCTTCGGCGGTCGCGGCATCAAAGGCCGGGAACAGCGATTGCTCGGGCTCGGCGCGCTGGGTCAGCTGCATCGGCTCTTCATAAAACTCGTCTTCGGCCGGCGCAGCGGCGGCGGGCTGAAGCGGCTCGGACAGGCGACGGCGCGGAACCGGGGCTTCGTGCATGATTTCGCTGGCGTCGATGCCGGTTGCAACGACGGACACGCGCATGACGCCTTCCATCGTGGTGTCCAGGGTCGAGCCGACGATGATGTTGGCGTCCGGATCCACCTCTTCGCGGATGCGGTTCGCGGCTTCGTCCAGTTCGAACAGGGTCAGGTCATAGCCGCCGGTGATGTTGATCAGCACACCACGCGCACCGCGCAGGCTGATTTCATCCAGCAGCGGGTTAGCGATGGCTTTCTCGGCGGCCTGAATGGCGCGCTCGTCGCCCGAGGCCTCGCCGGTGCCCATCATCGCCTTGCCCATTTCGTCCATCACGGCGCGCACATCAGCAAAGTCGAGGTTGATCAGGCCGGGGCGCACCATCAGGTCGGTCACGCCTTTGACGCCCTGATACAGCACATCGTCGGCCATGCTGAAGGCTTCGGTGAAGGTGGTTTTCTCGTTCGCCAGACGGAACAGGTTCTGGTTCGGAATGATGATCAGCGTATCGACGACCTTTTGCAGGGCTTCGACACCCTCTTCGGCCTGACGCATCCGCTTGGCGCCTTCGAACTGGAACGGCTTGGTCACGACGCCGACGGTCAGAACGCCCAGCTCACGCGCGGCTTGCGCGATGATCGGGGCCGCACCGGTGCCGGTGCCGCCACCCATACCGGCGGTGATAAAGCACATATGCGCGCCAGCCAGATGATCGACGATTTCCTCGATGGTTTCTTCGGCAGCAGCGGCACCAACCGACGGGCGCGCCCCGGCGCCCAGACCTTCGGTGACTTTCACGCCCATCTGGATCTTGGCCGGGGCCAAGGATTGCTGAAGCGCCTGCGCATCGGTGTTCGCGGTTACGAACTCGACACCCTCAAGCTGCTTTTCGATCATGTTGTTGACGGCGTTCCCGCCTGCCCCGCCGACCCCGAAAACGGTGATCCGCGGCTTCAGTTCATCGCGTTCCGGCATCATGAGGTTCAAAGCCATTGAAATATCCGCCTGTTGTTTTTCGCTACGCCCGCTGTCCATCGGACGCGCACTTGCCCTTATTTCAACTGATTCTACCTGTTGAACCAGAGTAGGTCACGAAAAAAACGCGAAAATCCTACAAAATCTGGACAGTCAGATCACCAGACCAGCGGTATTTTGCCAAAACCGCTGTATCTTGGGGTTACCAGTTATCCTTGAACCAACGCATCGCCCGTTTCAGCGACCGCGCCGGGTATCTTTCCGCCGGGATGTCGAAATCCCACCATTCGTCCTGCGGATGCGCCGCGAACAGGCACAGCCCGACCGCCGACGAAAATGCCGGCCCGGTTGCCGCCTGCGGCAGGCCCTGCACCCTCAGCGGGCGACCCAGGCGCACCTGTTGCCCCAGAATGCGGCTGGCCAGCCCGTCCAGCCCCGGAATCTGGCTGCAGCCGCCGGTCAGCACGATCTGCTGGCTGGGCAGATGCTCAAAACCCGCGGCGTCCAGACGGGCGCGCGCATCTTCGAGAATTTCCTCGACCCGAGGCCGCATGATGCCGATCAGCTCGGTGCGGCTGACAGTTCGGCGGTCATGTTCGTAATCGCCGGTATCGCCGCCGATCTCGATCATCTCGCGGTCATCCATGCCGGTGGCGACAACGCCGCCGTAAAAGGTCTTGATGCGCTCGGCGGTGGCCAGCGGCACTTGCAGACCTTTCGAGATGTCCTGCGTGACGTGATCGCCGCCCAGCCGCACGCTGTCAGCGTAAATCATGTGTTTCTTGATGAAAATCGACACGCCAGTGGCGCCACCGCCCATGTCGATACAGGCCGCGCCCAGTTCCTGTTCATCCTCGACCAGACTGGACACGCCCGACACATAGGCCGAACTGGCCAGACCGGCCAGTTCCAGATCGCAGCGTTTGATGCAATGCAGCAGGTTCTGCATCGCATGGGCATCCACGGTCAGAACATGCATGTCACAGGCCAGCCGGTTGCCGATCTGGCCGCGCGGATCGCCCATGCCGGTGCGGTGATCCAGCGCGAAATTGACCGGCTGCGCGTGCAGAACTTCACGGCCCTCGCCGAAGTCCGGCACATCGCACGAGGCCAGAACCCGCGCCACGTCATCTTCGCTGACGATGCTGTCCACAAGGTCGATCTGGCCGTCCAGCCCGTAAGAGCGCGGCCGTGCGCCCGACAGGCAGGCGATCACGTGATCGACCCGGACATTGGCCATTTTCTGCGCCGCCTGCACCGCCGTGCGAATGGCGCGTTCGGTTTCCGGCATCGAGTCGATCTCGCCAAAGCGCACCCCGCGCGAGCGGGTGGTGGCGGCACCGATCACCCGGAATGACGATTGCCCGGCAAGCGAGCCTACCCCATCCGCGCCCCGGAACCGGTCCGGGCCGTCAAAACGCAACACCAGACAAGCGATCTTGGAACTGCCGACATCCAGAATGGCGATCACGCCCCGTTCCATCGCCTGTTTGCGCATCCGCCGCATCGCGCATTGAGACTGGTAGATATCTGTCATCGGTTGGGTGCTCCTGCCTCAAGAGTTCGTATCCGCCGCAGTTCCTCGACCGCCCCTTGCGCCATGCGCAGGGTCGGGCGGGCTGCGTTTCTCATATCGACCGCGACCAGATCGCGTTCGAGCAATTCATCGGCCTGATGCAGGGCTATCACCCGCTCAAGCGCCTGCACCGCGCCGGTTTCCGGCAGCAGGATGCGTTGGCCGCGATCCAGCACCACGTCCCAGCGGCGCTCGCCCATCCGCACCAGCCCGCGCAGACGCGCGGCGATCGGGCGGGCGGCATCGATCAGCGCCAGCGCCTGTGCCACGGCAACATCAGCGCCATCGCCGGCAATCAGCGGCAGATCCGGGCGCGCGGCGCGGCTGTCCAAAGGCGCGACGCGGTGGCCTTCGCCATCCAGCAGCTCAAGCCCCTGACGACTGCGCCAGATAATCATCGGCTGGCGCTCGGTGATGCTGATTTCCAGAATGCCGCCGGGGCGGATATGCAATTCGGCCCGCGACACGGCGTCCAGACCAGTGACCGCCTGACGCATGTCCTCAAGATCCAGATCGAACGAGGTGATCGGGAAATCCAGCGGCACAATTTCGCGGATATCCTGATCCAGCTCGGTCGAGGCACCCTTGATCGCCATGACCTGCACCATGAATTCGGGGCGTTCTTCAATCGAGCGCCGCAATTCGGTGACGCGGTAGATCAGATCGTCGCGACGCGCCTGATCGGACAGAAAAACCCCCACCGTCAGCACGATCAGGAACGACGGCAGACCCACGCGCAGAAACGCCCGGAACAGCGGCGTCAGCCACAGCCGGTTCATCCGATAGGTCAGGCGCGTCGGCGCCGGATCGCGGCGCGGCGGGGTTGGCAGGACGCTCATCTGTTGCATGAAGCGTCCTCGATCATCCAGCGGCAGAGTTCGCCAAAGCCGATGCCGCAATGCGCCGCTTGTTCAGGCGCCAGCGAGGTCGGCGTCATGCCGGGCTGAGTGTTGGTCTCAAGCAGGATCAACCCGTCCAGCCCGCGGGTTTCATCCCAGCGGAAATCGGTGCGGCTGACGCCGCGACAGCCCAGCGCCCGATGCGCGCGCAGGGCGTAATCCAGACAGGCCTCAAAAATCTGCGCCGGCACATCGGCCGGCACCACATGGCGCGAGCCGCCGGTGGAATATTTGGCGTCGTAGTCATACCAGCCATCGGTCAGGATGTCGGTCACGGTCAGCGCCCGATCACCCATCACGGTGGTGGTCAGTTCGCGCCCCGGCGCAAAGGCCTCGACCATGACCACATTGGGCATGTCGGGCGACAGTTGCGGCGGCGCATTGGCGGCCTCATGCACGATATAGACCCCGACGGACGAGCCTTCGTTATTGGGTTTGACCACATAGGGCGGCGGCAGCACGTGGCGCGCGCGCACCTCGTCGGCGCAAGCAAGGCGGCTTGCGACAACCGGCAGACCGGCGGCGCGATAGGCGGCCTTGCTGCGTTCCTTGTCCATCGCCAGGGCCGAGGCCAGAATTCCGGAATGGGTATAGGGAATGCGCATCCATTCAAGGATGCCCTGCACACAGCCATCTTCGCCCCAGCGGCCATGCAGCGCGTTGAACACGACATCCGGGCGCAGCTCGGCCAGACGCACCGGCAGATCCGGCCCGGCGTCCAGTTCGGTAACGCTGAATCCCTCATCCCGAAGGGCGGCGGCACATTCACGCCCAGACGATAGTGACACCTCGCGTTCGGCCGAGGGGCCACCCATCAATACCACCACGTTCGGGGCTGTCCTGCTCGACATGCCCGCCTCTTTTCCCTGACCCTGTGCGGTCTGGTTTGATTATTTCTTCGGGGCCGGTTCGCCGACCCTCATGATCTCCCACTCTAGCGTGATCCCGCTGTTTTGGAAAACCCTTTTTCGCACCTCTTCGCCCAGCGATTCGAGGTCTTCAGCCGTGGCGTCGCCGGTGTTGATCAGAAAGTTCGAATGTTTCTCAGACATTTGCGCACCGCCAATGGTCGCGCCGCGCATTCCGGCGTCGTCGATCACCTTCCATGCTTTCAGGTCGTGGGTGTCATCGGCGCGGCCAGTGCTGGAAAAACCGGCAGGATTGCGAAAGGTCGATCCGGCGCTGCGATCCTTGGTCGGCTGAGTGGCGTCGCGCTTGGCCAATTGATCGGCCATGCGGGCCTCAAGGCCTTGCGGATCGCCCACCGTGCCCTGCAACGTGGCGCTGACCAAAACGCAGCCCTCGGGCAGATCGGTCTGGCGATAGCGGAAATTCAGCTCCTCCGCGGTCAGGGTGATCACCTCGCCCGTCCGCGTCACTGCCTGTGCACTAACGAAATGATCCGCGACATAAGACCCATAGCACCCGGCATTCATCCGCACCGCGCCGCCGATCGCACCGGGAATGGTGCGCAGAAATGTCAGGTCCACCCCTGCCGCAGCCGCCTTGCGCGCGACCATGCTGTCCAGCAGCGCCGCCCCGGCGGTGACTTGGGTTCCGTCAATCTGAATGCCGTTGAAACCACGGCCCAGCCGGATCACCACGGCGCGGATGCCGCCATCGCGCACGATCAGGTTGCTGCCGACCCCCATCGGAAACACCGGCACCGCTGGATCCAGCGCCCGCAGGAAATCCTGCAAATCCTCAAGATCGGCTGGCTGAAACAGCCAATCCGCCGGGCCGCCCACCCGCAGCCATGTCAGGTCGTTCAGCGGCCGGTTCGGCGTCAGCGTGCCGCGCACCGATGGCATATCGGTCATTTCGACACCCTCCGCCCGATCACATACAGGAACACCGACAGGGCCGACACCGCCAGAAACGGCGCGATCAGCGCCATAGGCTGAGCCGCCGCCATCGCCACCAGAACCGAGGCCACGGCATAGGCCGCCAACAGCGGCAGCAGCTCAGGGCCGGCATTCTCCAGCCCGGCCAGCAAGGCCTGATACGCGACGATCGGGGCCACGGCCCAGATTGCATAGGTCAAAGGAACGGTCAGATTGCCCATAGGCCCCCTCTTAGCTTACCGGGGGTTTACCGCGCAATTTCCGGCGGCACCAGCGGCCAAGGTAAATCAATGGCCAGCGCAGGATCGACCCGGCGGCAACCAGAAACACCAGCGCCCAGATCACCCCGTCCTTCACAGCGATATAGATCAGCAGCGGCAGTGCCAGCGCGATCAGCCCATAGGCCAGCTTCCACGACAGCGCCCCGCGCGAGGCCCCGGCGGCGCTGGCCAACAGCACCCACAGGCAAGCAAGGATCAGCCCGGCGCTCATAGATAGCGCCGTTTCAGAAAACGCAGCAAAGCGCCCAGCGGACGCCGGAACATCGAGATGATCGCCGCCAGCACCGCCAGCACGATCCACGGGTTGTTCTCGGCCGCCAGAAACACCAGCAACGGCACCGCCGCGATCAGCAAGGCCAGCCCCGGCGCATATTGATAGCGCATCGGCAGAAAGGCCACGACCGCCGCCGCGATCACCCAGCAACAGGCAAGGATCAGAGACAGCGTCATAGCATCGGCCCCATTGCGGCGATAAAGGCAGCGACACAGGCGAACAGGCCGAACCACGGCACGATGGTCCAGACCCGGAACGGCGCCTCGGGTTGTTTGCGTTTCAGCCCGATCAGGGCCGCGTTCACGATAGCAAACACGATCAAAAGCGCCATCGAGGTGATCTCGGCCAGCGCCGCCACCGGCATGGTCAGCGCCGAGACAATCACCACCCCCCCGATCATCAGCGACGCCCGCACCGGCGTTCCGAACCGGGGATGGGAATGGTGAAACAGCGCCAGCGACGGCGAGCGCCGCCCAAGCCCGTAAAGAACCCGCGCCGCCATGACGATCTGCGCCAGCACCCCGTTCAGCGCCGCCGCCACCGCGATAGCGGACAGGAAAGTCGCCGATCCGCCGCGCGCGGTCTCCCAGACCAGCGCCAGCGGGCGTTCGGACACGGCCAGCGCCTCTTGCGGGACGGCGCGCACAGCCGCCATCGACACCAGCGCATACAGAACCGCCGTCAGGCCCAGCGCGATCAGGATCGAGGCGGGCATGGTAAAACCGGGGTTTTTCGCCTCTTCCGCCATGTTGACCAGATCATCGAAGCCGATAAAGGCGAAGAAGGCAAAGATCGAAGCCGCGAATATCCCCGACCAATAGGGCGCGGGCGGATGGGTCCAGTCGGCCACCGGCTCGGCCCCGAACCCGGCCCAGATCACCAGCATCAGGCCGATAACCTCGATCAGGGTCATCAGGGCAGCAAAGCTCAGGGATTCGACCACACCAATGATGGCGATTGCGGTTAAAATGACGCCCAGACCGATCACACCGACCTCGAACGGGATCGGGGTGATCGCGGTCAGGTATCCGACCCCGCCACGCAGCACCGCCGCCGCAGCCACAGTGCCTGCGATGACATTGATCGCCCCGACCACCAGCGCCAGCCAGTGCTTTTGCAGCCCGATCTCGACATAGGATGAATCGCCTGCGGCCTCGGGGATGCGGGCGGAAAGTTCGGAAAACGACAGCGCGGTGGGGATCGCGACAATCGCCGCCAGCAGGAACGACACCGGCGCCCAGACCCCGGCCTGACCGGCAGCGGCGCCGACCAGCACGTAAATCCCGGCCCCGACCATGATGCCGATGCCATAAGCGGTCAGCAGACCCAGCCCAAGGCGGCGTTTCAGTTCCTCAACCATGGCGCGGCCCCTTGCGGCGGCGCATCCGTGGATAAGCGTCTGGGCCGCAGCGCATCGGGCTAGTCCTTGTTCATGCGGGCAGGCAGGTTGTTGGCCCATGTGCTGATCGTGCCCGCGCCCAGACAGACGACCATATCGCCCGGCTTGGCCTCGGCGCGGATCAGCGCCTCAAGATCGTCTTCCTTCAGCAGGGCACTGGCGTGGCGGTGGCCGTGGCGGATCAGGCCGGCCACCAGATCGTCGCGCGACGCGCCTTCGATCGGTTGTTCGCCGGCGGCATAGACCTCGGCGATGGCGACCACATCGGCATCGTTGAAACAGGCGCAGAAATCTTCGAACAGCGAGTGCAGGCGCGAATAGCGGTGCGGCTGGTGCACGGCGATGACCCGGCCTTTGGTGGCCTGACGGGCCGCTTTCAGCACAGCGGCGATTTCCACCGGGTGATGGCCGTAATCGTCGATGATCGTGACGCCGTTCACTTCGCCCACCTTGGTAAAGCGCCGGTTCACGCCGCCAAACGCCGCCAGCGCCGAGCGGATCTCGGCACCCTTCATGCCCAGATGCCGGGCCACCGCCACGGCGGCCAGCGCGTTCGAGACGTTGTGATCGCCGGGCATCGGCAAGGTGCAGCCTTCGATCACCTGGCCCTCGGCCTGAAGCGCGATGTCGAAATGGGCGCTGCCGTTCTCATAGGTCAGGTTGATCGCCCGCACATCGGCCTGCGCGTTGAAGCCAAAGGTCACGACCCGGCGGTCGGTGACCTTGCCAACCAGCGCCTGCACCTCAGGGTGATCGGTGCAGCACACGGCCAGCCCATAGAACGGGATGTTCGAGACAAAGTCATAGAACCCCTGCCGCAGGTTCTCGATCGTGCCCCAGTGCTCCATGTGCTCGGGGTCGATATTGGTGACGATGGCGATGGTCGCGGGCAGGCGGTTGAAGGTGCCGTCGCTTTCATCGGCCTCGACCACCATCCATTCGCCCTGCCCCATCCGCGCGTTCGAGCCATAGGCGTGGATGATCCCGCCGTTGACCACGGTGGGATCAATGCCACCGGCATCCAGCAGCGTTGCCACCATCGTGGTGGTGGTGGTCTTGCCATGGGTGCCCGCCACCGCGACGTTGGATTTCAGCCGCATCAGTTCGGCCAGCATCTCGGCCCGGCGCACGACCGGCAGACCGCGGGCGCGAGCAGTGTCCAGTTCGGGGTTGCCCGGCTTGATCGCCGAGGAAATCACCACCACGGCGGCATCTTCCAGATTTTCGGCGCGCTGACCGACAAAGATCGTCGCGCCCAGCTTGGCCAGCCGGTCAGTGATCTTGGTCGCTTTCAGGTCCGAGCCCTGCACCCGATAGCCAAGGTTCAACAGCACCTCGGCAATGCCGGACATGCCAATGCCGCCGATCCCGACGAAATGGATGGGCCCCACATCGGTGGGAAGCTTGGTTGCAGCGGCTGCATTCATCGTCTGTCGTCCTTTGTTCGCGCCCGGATGGGACGCGCGGCCAAGGCGATCCTAGCGCCCGGCCAGTTCCTCGACCACTGCCGCCAGACGCGTCGTTGCGTCAGGCATGCCAACCGCAAGGGCCGCATGCGACATCTGCACCGCGGCGCGGGACTGGGTCATGATCGCGCTTATTTGCTCGGAAAGCGTGGCGGTTTCAAGCCGCGATTCCGGGATCAGCACCGCGGCCTGCGCCTCGACCAGCGCCCGCGCATTGGCGGTCTGGTGGTCTTCGGCAGCGGCGGCAAACGGAATCAGGATGCTGGGCCGCCCGATCACCGAGATATCGGCAACGCTGGAGGCACCCGAGCGCGAGATCACCAGCTGCGCCTCGGCCAGCCGGTTCGGAATATCGTCAAAAAAGCTTTGCACCGTGGCATCGATCCCGGCCGTGGCATAGGCGGCGGTGACGCGGTCGATGTCCTCGGGGCGGGCCTGATGAGCGACGCGCAGATGGCGGCGGAACTGATCCGGCAGCGCCGTAAGCGCATCGGGCACCACGTCGGACAGGATGCGCGCGCCCTGACTGCCGCCGATAACCAGAATGCTCATCGGATAGTCGCCGGGCGGAATATAAGGGGCGCCAGCGCGCTCCATCACGGCGGCGCGCACCGGGTTGCCGGTGTGAATGCCGGTCACGCCTTCGGGCAAGGCGGTGGGCCAAGTGCCACAGCACACGGCATCGACGCGGCGTGCGAACAGCTTGTTCACCTTGCCCAGCACACCGTTCTGTTCATGGATCATCCGAGGCAACCGCAGCAGAACCGCCGCGCCAATCGCCGGAAACGACGGATAGCCGCCAAAGCCCGCCACCACGGCCGGACGGTCACGGCGCATTGCGATCAGTGCCGACAGCACGCCCTCC
>NZ_JBFHDW010000009.1:0-19074 GCF_041584535.1 Actibacterium sp.
ACCTGAGAACTGGCTGTGCATCAATTCACGCTTTTCCACGCCCACGCCGTGTTCGCCGGTCAGGCAACCGCCGACCTCGACACACAGCTTCAGGATCTCGGCGCCAAAAGCCTCGCAGCGTTCCAGATCGCCGGGCTTGTTGGCGTCGAACAGGATCAGCGGATGCATATTGCCGTCACCCGCGTGGAACACGTTGCCGACATCAAGGCCGAACTCGGCGCTCATCTCGCCGATCCGGCGCAACACCAGTGGCAGCGACGACACCGGGATCGTGCCATCCAGACACATGTAATCGTTGATCTGCCCCATGGCGCCGAACGCCGATTTGCGGCCCAGCCAGATGCGGGCGCTTTCCTCGGGGCTGGTGCTTTCGCGCAGTTCGACCGGGTTGTGCTGGCGGGCGATGCCGGTGATCAGCGCCAATTGCGCGTCGATCTCGGCGTCCGAGCCTTCGACCTCGACGATCAGCAATGCCTCGCAATCGGGATAGCCGGCACCGGCAAAGGCCTCGGTGGCGCGGATGCAGGGGCGGTCCATGAATTCGATCGCCACCGGCAGGACGCCGGCGCGAATGATGTCCGAGACACAGGCCCCGGCGACCTCGGAACTATCAAAGCCGATCAGCACCGGCCGCGCGCCCTCGGGCTTGCGCAGGATGCGCAGCGTGGCTTCGGTCACCACGCCAAGCTGCCCTTCCGAACCACAGATCACCCCCAACAGGTCCAGCCCGCCCGCATCCAGATGCGCGCCGCCGATCTCGACTTTGGTGCCATCCATCAGCACCATCGTCACCCCCAACAGGTTATTCGTCGTCACCCCGTATTTCAGGCAATGCGCCCCGCCCGAATTCATCGCCACATTCCCGGCAATCGCGCAGGCCAGTTGCGAGGACGGATCGGGCGCATAAAAGAAATCGTCACCTTCGACCGCGCCGGTGACCGACAGGTTGGTGCGGCCCGACTGAACCCGGATAAACCGGTTGTTCAGGTCGATTTCCAGAACGTCGTTCAAGCGCGCCACCCCAAGGATCACGCTGTCTTCGGTCGGCATGGCGCCCCCGGCCAGCGAGGTCCCCGATCCGCGCGGCACCACCGGCACGCCATCCTCGTGGCAGATGCGCAGCACGGCGGCGACTTCATCGGTCGAGGCCGGCAGCACCACGCATAAAGGCGGGCAGCGATAGGCGGTCAGGGCGTCGCATTCATAGGCGCGGGTTTCCAGCGGGTCGTCGATCACCGCCTCATCCGGCAGCACGGCGCGCAGGCGCGCAAGCAGATGGGGTTTGCGATCAAGGATCGTCTGGTTCGGTTCCGGCATCTGCATCTTGGCACCCCCTTAAACTGGTAATTTTTTATAACCAATTTAACAGGATTGCAACTGATAAATCCGGCGTTACTGTCAGCACATGAATCTGCTGCACAGCATCACCTTGTTTACCACGATGGATGCGCTGGCGCTGGCCGTATGGTGGCTGGCCTGGCTGGCGATCAGCCTTGCGATCGAATATCCGCCACAGCGGTTTCCCTCGGTCTCGCATCTGATGATCGGCTTTCGCCGCGACTGGATGCGCGAGATGATCACCCGCCAGCCGCGCCTGTTCGACAGCAGCGTTCTGGCATCGTTGCGGCAGGGCACGACGTTCTTTGCTTCGGCCTCGATGCTGGCGATCGGTGCCGGTCTGGCGCTGATCGGCAATACCGAGCGCCTGTTGGGTCTGGCGCAGGATCTGACGCTGGAAACCGCCCCCGCCGTGGTGTGGGAGATCAAGATCCTGATCGTGCTGTTGTTCGTCACCAATGCCTTTCTGAAATTCGTCTGGTCGCACCGGCTGTTCGGCTATTGCGCCGTGGTGATGGCCGCCGTGCCGAACGACCCCGACCACCCCAAAGCCCTGCCGCGCAGCGTGCAGGCCGCCGAGTTGAACATCAACGCCGCCCGCAGTTTCAACCGCGGCATGCGGTCGCTGTATTTCGCGATTGGCGGGCTGTCATGGCTGCTGGGCGCGGCACCGCTGATCGTGGCGACGGCGGTGACATTCTTTGTGCTGTGGCGTCGTGAGTTTGGCTCGGGATCGCGGCAGGCGCTGATCGGCACGCCGCATTAACGCCGGCCTTCGCGCAGCCAGCCCGCAAGACTAAGCGCCAGCACCATCAGCAGAAACACCCAGCCCGGCGCCAGCGGCGTCAGCCGCAGATCGACGGTCAGATAGGCCTCGCGCGGGGTGATGCCCAGCCAGCCGCGCCCGGCGGCGACCCGGCCCGGTTGAACGTGGCGCAGCGCGGGCACTCCGTCCTCGACCCGCCGCACCCCACCGCGCAAAGCGGCCGCCGCCGGGGCCAAGGCATCGGCATCGGCGATGGTCTGTTCGAACTCGCGCGGCGCCGACGGGCCCAGCGCCACCACCGCCGACAGATCGGATTCGGTGATACGATAAAGCCCCATGTCGGCGCCGGTCAGACGGCCGGTGAACTGACCCGGTGCGGTCTCGGTCAACTCGACCCGGGTCATGCTGCCATCGGGGGCCTCGACCTGAGCCACGCGCGGATCGGTCTCCAGCGACCGGCGGGTGATCAGGATCGACTGACCATCGGCAACCGCGTGCAGCGATTCTTCTTCAAGGTCGGGTTCGCGCATCATCCAATGCGCCAGCCGCCGCAGCAGTTCGATCTGCGGGCCGCCGCCTTCAAAGCCGCGATCCCACAGCCACGCGTGATCCGAGGCCAACAGCGCCACCCGCCCGTCGCCAACCCGGTCCAGCACCAGCAGCGGCCGGTCATCCGGGCCGGTCATCACCGTCTGGCCGCGCCCGCCCGGCAACAAGTCGATCAGCCGGAACCAGCGACCCCAATCGGCACCCGAGGTTCTGATCCAGTCGTCCTGCAACCCCTGCGTCACCGGGTGCCGCGCGCCCAGATCGGTGACGGCGGGCACATAGCCCTGCTCGATCACCCGCGACGATGGCGCCGCTGGCAGAACCCGCGACAGGGGCGAACGATACAGGCTGTCCACCGTGGCGAAATCCGGCCCCGCCGCGATCAGGACCGCGCCGCCGTCCTGAACATAGCGCCGGACGTTATCCAGATAGATCGACGGCAAAAGCCCGCGCCGCTTGTAGCGGTCAAAGATGATCAGATCGAACTCGTCGATCTTGTCCATGAACAAATCGCGGGTCGGAAAGGCGATCAGCGACAATTCGGAAATCGGAGTCGAGTCCTGCTTTTCCGGCGGGCGCAGAATGGTGAAATGCACCAGATCGACCGAAGCATCGGATTTCAGTAGGTTGCGCCAGGTGCGCTCGCCCGGATGCGGCGCGCCCGAGACCAGCAGCACCCGCAGCCGGTCGCGCACACCGTTAATCGACACCACCGCCGCGTTGTTGCGGTCGGTCAGTTCGGTCGGATCGGCGGCGATCTGAAACCGCAGCACGTTCTGGCCGCCATGTTTCAACGTCACCGGCAGATGCAGGTCTTCGCCCACCGGCACCATGAACTGCATCGGCGCGGCGTCATCGACGGTGATGCTTAGCGCCACGCGGCCCTCGCTTTTGGGTGCGGCGCCTTGTTCCTCGATCCGCAGGCCAAGGGTAATTTCCTCGTCCAGAATGGCAAAGGCCGGGGCGTTGCGCACGATCAGCCGCCGGTCCCAATCGCTGGAATGTCCGGTCAGCAGCACATGCAGCGGCGCCGGCAGATCGGGGGCAAGCGGCAGGTCATGCACCTGCCCGTCGGTCAACAGGATCGCCCCTGCAACACGCGCGCGCGGCAGTTCCGACAGCGCATTGGCCAGCGCCGTCATCAACAACGTGCCGCCATTGTCCGGCGCATCGGCCAGCCGGACCAGTTTCATTTCGGTATCCGGCAGAGCCGCAATTTCAGCCGAGACCCGCGCCAGCGCCGCCTCGGTCTGATCGGCGCGGTCCGACAGGCGCTGGCTGGCGCTGTCATCGACCACCACCAGCACGATATCCGACAGCGGCGCCCGGTCCTCGTGTTGCAGCGACGGGTTCGCCGCCGCGACCAACAGCACCAGCGCCGCCAACCCGCGCAGCCACCAGCCCGCCAGCCCGCGCCACAGCGCAAAGCCGGTCAGCATCAGCGCCAGCCCCGCCGCCACCAGCAACACCGCCAGCGGCAACAGCGGGTCAAAGATCACCATGCCAATCATTGCCCCAGCCTTTCCAGAAGGTCGGGCACATGAACCTGATCCGATTTGTAATTCCCGGTCAGCACATGCATCACCAGATTGATGCCAAAACGGTAAGCCATCTCGCGCTGCTGTTCGCCGGCATAACCGCGCCCGACCGGGAACATCGCCCCGCCCGAGGGCCGCACCGCCCAAGCCGACGCCCAGTCATTGCCGCCGATCACCACCGGCGTGACGCCATCGTTCAGGCTGCGAAACGGCATGCCCTCGGCGCGTTCGGCGTTGGCGGGGGCGGCCTCGACCCAGACGTCACGGCTGTTAAAGCGGCCGGGAAAGTCCTGCAACAGATAGAAAGTGCGGGTCAGCACATGGTCATAGGGCACGGGTTCCAGCGGCGGAATATCCAAAGGCCGCGCCAGCGTCTGCAACCGGCGCGATTCCGGTGAACTGCCGCTGGCACCCCCCAGATCGGCGTCGCGGGTGTCGAACAGGATCATCCCGCCCGCCCGCAGATAGCGGTTCAGCCGGACATAGGCCTCGGGCGAGGGTAACAGCTGCCCCGATGTCACCGGCCAATACAGCAGCGGGAAAAACGTCAGATCGTCGGTTTCCAGATCAATGCCGACCGGCTGGGCCGGCTCGATCGAGGTGCGGCGGATCAACACCTGCGTCAGCCCTTCCAGACCGGCCTGCGCAATATCATCCACGCGGGCATCGCCGGTCAGGACATGCGCCAGAACCACCTCGCGCGTGGCGTCAATCGCGGCGCGGTCGGGATCAGCCGGGGCCGCCGGGCCGGACGTGGGCCAGACCAACAGAACCGCCCCCGCCAGCGCCGCCACCATCCCAGCGCCCAAGCGCGGCCCGCGCAGCCGCCCGCCCAGCCACAGCGAGGCAAAGACATCCAGCCCCAGCAACACCAGCGCCAACAACAGCAACGGCCCGGCCAACAGGGTTTCTTTGGCCTGACTCAGCGGGCTGATGGTTTGATCCGAAGGCCAGCGCGCCGCCGCCAGCGGCGTTTCCGGTCCGAACACGTTCAGCGCCACACTGCGTGATGCCCCGGCATAAAGGCCCGGCGGTTGGCTGGCGCCGCGCGGGCCACGGGCCAGAACCTCGCCCGGCAGACCGGGCATGGCCTCGGCACTGCGCAGGGCGCCAAAGCCGTCCAACAGCGTCTTGGGCACCCAGATCTGACCGGCCAGATCCGCCGCGCTCATATCGACCGGCCGGGTCGAGATCGCCAGCCGCTCAAGCATCTGCACGAACAGGCCCGACAGCGGCAGGTTCGACCATTCGGCATTGGCGGTGACATGGAACAGCACCACCTGCCCGGTGCCCACCGGTTTGCGCGTGACCAGCGGCGTGCCATCGGCCAGCGCCGCGATCACCCGCTCGGAAAGGTTGGGATCGGGCTGGGCCATGACCTGCGCACTGACCCGCACCTCGTCCGGCACCGGCAGACCGGCAAAGACCGAGTCGGGCGCGAACGGTTGCAGGGTCTTCGGCTCGCCCCAACTCATCGCGCCGCCGACCATCCGGCCCCCGGCCCGCAGGCGCACCGGCATCAGCGGGTCTTCGGTGGCGCGGCTGATATCGCTGGCCGCCAGACGCGGCCCGGCAAAACGCAGCAATTGCCCGCCCCGCGACAACCACTCCAGAAGTTGCTCCTGCTCCAGCGACGACACGGTCGCCACATCGGCCATCACGATCACATCCGGGTTGGCCAACAGCACATCCCCCAGCGACGCCTGAATCAGGTCTGAACTGGGTGCCAGCGCCTGACGGACGTAATGCAGCGGCGACAGCAGATCCTGCGCCTCGCTGTCATCGCGGCCGGTCAACAGCGCCACTTCACGGCGCTTCAGCCCGTCATCGGTCAGGCTGATCGCCGCGGCCGAGCGGATATCGGCGATCTGAAACCGCCGGATACGATTGCGCAGCTCGGGCGGCAGATCCAAAGCCAGCTCGACAGTGCTGTCGCTTGCGGCAAAGGTCGCCGTTGCACGGGCCAGTTCGCGTTCGATCCCGTTGGGGTCGGGGCCAAAGCCCAGCACCTGCACCTCAGCGGCCCCGCCCGCGCCAGCGCGCACCACCTCAAGCCGCAGCGCGTCATCGCGGAACCGGGCCGGGCGCAGCGCATAGATCGGCTGATCCGATTGATAGACCTGCACATCACCATGCCGGTGCAGGGCCGCCAACAGATCGGCCCGGCTGTCTCGGTCCACGCCATCGGGTAACCACGCGGTCTGGAACGCGCCTTGCAGGCCCTCGGCCCAGCGCGCCAAGGCTTGCGGATCGGGCTCCCACGGGTTGGGGATCAGCCCCGGCAAGCCGTTCCGCGCAACCTCGGCACTTTGGAATTGCAGCGGCCCGGCAGGTGGCGCGCTGGACAACGCCAGCGCCACCGGACGCCCGGCGCGCCCCGCCTCGGTCAGCAATTGCGACACCTGCTCCATCCGGCGCGGCCAGTCGCGGGCATCGGCCCAGGTGCCATCGGCAAGGATCAACAGCGGCCCGGTGCCGGGGCGCGCCTGATGTGGGTTCAGGACCGGACCGGCAAAGGCCACGATCGCCGCCGCCATTGCCAGCATCCTGAGCAGCAACAGCCACCACGGCGTGCGGTCGCTTTGATGTTGGTCGTCGCGCAGCCCTAACAGCAGCGCCACACCGGGAAAGCGCCGCCGGATCGGCGCCGGGGGCACCGCCCGCAGCAGCAGCCACAGCACCGGCAGCGCCAAAAGCGCCGCCAGAACCAGCGGCGCGGTGAACCCGATGGGGCCAAGCATCAGCATCAGCGCACCCGCTCCAATGCCCGATACAGCCACAACAGCGCCGATTGCGCGCTTTCGCCGGTGTGATGCGGAGTGAAATGCCAGCCGGTCAGCCGGGCCAGAGTCGCCAGCCGATCCTTACGCTCGGCCAGTCGTTCCAGATAGCGGTCGCGCAGGTCGCGGGCGCGCAGGGTTTCATGCCGCAGCCCACCGCCCATGCTTTCAAAGATCGTGCGGCCCTCGAACGGAAAGGCCTCTTCCTGCGGGTCCAGCACCTGAACCAGCGCACCGCGCACGCCGCGATCGGCGGCCTTGGTCAGAACCGCCTCGACCGGGGCCAGATCACCCAGAAAATCCGAGAACAGCACCGCGCGGCTGTGCGGCTGCATCCCGCGCAGTTCGGGGGCGCCGTAATCCGGCCCGGCCGTGCGCGACACCAGCGCAGTTGCCAGCCGCATCAATTGCACATCGCCCCGGCGCGGCGGCAGGTCCGGCCCGGCCAGCCCCACACGCTCGCCCCCCCGGATCAGCAGCACCGCCAGCGCCAGCGCCAGCAGCGCCCCCCGGTCGGATTTGCTGCCATGCTGGCCATCACCAGAAAATTGCATCGATTGCGACGGATCCAGCCAGAGCGTCACGCTTTGCGCCGCCTGCCATTCCTTTTCGCGCACGAAATGCTGATCCGACCGCCCCGAGCGCCGCCAGTCGATGCTGCGGGCCTCGTCGCCGGGCTGGGCCGGGCGATATTGCCAGAATTCGTCGCCTGCCCCGGCGCGGCGGCGGCCGTGTTCGCCCATTCGGATGGTCGCCGCCAGATGCTCGGCCGCGGCCAGAAGCGGCGGCAGCGCGGCCGCCAGCCCCTCGGCCCCGGCCCGGAGAGCGGCGGCTTGGGTCATGCAGCGACCTCGGACCGCGCGACCGAGGCGGTGACGGCGGCAATGATGTCGTCCAGAACAGTGCCCCGCGCCCGCGCCGCAAAGCTAAGCGCCATGCGGTGTTTCAAAACCGGTGCCACCATGGCCACGACATCTTCGGGCGACGGTGCCAGCCGCCCTTGCAACATCGCCTGCGCCCGCACCGTCAGCATCAAGGCCTGCGCCGCGCGCGGCCCCGGTCCCCAGGCCACATTGTCACGCACGATCTGCGGCGCGGTGTCGCTTTCGGGGCGGCAGGCGCGGACCAGATCAAGGATCAGATCGACCACCGCCTCGCCCACCGGCATCCGGCGCAGCACGGTCTGCGCGGCCAGCAGGTCGTCGGCCGAAAACACCTGATGCGCGGCCTCTTCGCTCAGGCCGGTGGTGGCCAGCAGGATGTCGTGTTCGGTCTTGCGATCGGGATAAGGCACGTCGATCTGCACCAGAAAGCGGTCAAGCTGGGCCTCGGGCAGCGGATAGGTGCCCTCTTGTTCGATCGGGTTCTGCGTCGCCAGCACATGGAACGGCGGCGGCAGGTCATGCGGCTGACCGGCGATGGTCACGGTCTTTTCCTGCATCGCCTGCAACAGCGCCGACTGGGTGCGCGGGCTGGCGCGGTTGATTTCGTCCGCCATCAGCAACTGGCAAAAGATCGGCCCCTGAATGAAACGGAACGCACGCGCGCCATCGGCCGAGGTCTCAAGCACCTCGGACCCCAGAATATCGGCGGGCATCAGGTCTGGCGTGAACTGAATCCGCGCGCCGCGCAGGCCCATCACCGTTGACAATGTGTCCACCAGACGGGTCTTGCCCAGCCCCGGCAGACCGATCAGCAAACCATGGCCACCGCACAGCAGCGCCGATAATGTCAGGTCCACGACCCGCTCTTGCCCGATAAAGCGTTTGGTGATGCTGGCCTTGGCTGCCGCCAGTTTTTCCTCCAGCGCCTCGATCTCGGCCACAAGTTTCGCGTCGTCGACCATGACAACTCTCCTGTTGGTCATATATGGTTCTATTAAAGGGAACTATCGCCCGCGGCACAAATGGCAAAAGGGATACATGCACAAATGATCGTGAAACCGAACGTCGAAGACCTTGCCTCCGCCGCAAAAGCCGCCGGAAAAAAGGGGCCGCCGCCGGTGCATCTGTGGAACCCGCCGTTCTGTGGCGATCTGGATATGCGGATTGCCCGCGATGGCACGTGGTTCTATCTGGGCACGCCGATCGGGCGGCATGGTCTGGTCAAGCTGTTCTCGTCGATCATCCGCAAGGACGGCGACGATTATTTCCTTGTCACCCCGGTCGAAAAGGTCGGCATCATTGTCGAGGACGCGCCCTTTGTCGCGCAGGATTTTGAGGTCACAGGCACCGGCCGCGATCAGCAGATCACCTTTTTCACCCATGTCGGCGATATGGCCGCGGCTGGTCCCGACCACCCGATCCGCGTCGTCCGCGACCCCGACACCGGCGAGCCCTCGCCCTATGTCACCATCCGCGCCAATCTTGAGGCGCTGATCGACCGCAAAAGCTTTTACCGCCTGATCGAGCTGGGCAGCCATCACGAGGTCGCGGGCAAAAGCTGGTTCGGCCTGTGGTCGGGCGGTCAGTTCTTTCCGGTCATTCCCTCGGCGGACCTGCCCTGATGCTGCGCTTTGCCGCGAACCTGAGCTTTCTGTTCACCGAACTACCGCTTGAGCAACGCTTTGACGCCGCCGCCCGTGCCGGGTTTCAGGCAGTCGAGATGTTGCTGCCCTATGACCACGCCCCCAGCACGCTGCGCGATCGGATCGAGGCCGCGGGCGTGACGCTGGCGCTGTTCAACACGCCGGTGCATGACTGGTCCGATGGCGGGCGCGGTGTGGCGGCGATTCCCGGCGAAGAGGGCCGATTCCGCGCCGAATTCGAACTGGCGCTCAGCTATGCCGAAATCCTGATGCCGGCGCATATTCACATCATGTCCGGCCTTGCCCATGGCCCGGCGGCGCGGGATTGCTATCTGGGAAATCTCGACTGGGCGGCGCGCCATGCCCCGCATCAAAGCCTGACAATCGAGCCGATCAACCGCAGTGATATGCCGGGTTATTTCCTGCACGACATGCAGCAGGCGGCGCAGGTGCTGGACCATGTCGGCGCCCCGAACCTGAACCTGCAATTCGACGCCTACCACGCCCAGCGCATTCATGGCGATGTGCCCGGCATGTGGCAGCGCTTTGGCCGGCGGGCGGTGCATGTGCAGGTCGCGGGCGTGCCGGGGCGACACGAACCAGCGGGCGGCGAGATCGACTATCCGGCCTTTTTCGCCGCGCTGGAAAACGAAGGCTATAACGGGTTCGTCAGCGGCGAATACACCCCGGCCAGGACAACCACCGAAGGGCTGGGCTGGATGCGTTAATGCGCCGCCGGGCCGGGGCGGTCGGCACAGCCCGAACTGGGGGTTTCCAGCTCTAGCGTGACGTGGAAAATGCCGTGCTGTTCGGCCAGCCAGCCTTTTAGCCGTTCGATGATCGCGGCGAAATCCGCCTCTTCATCGACAACGATATGCGCCTCGAACGCGGTGCGGTTTTCATCAATCTGCCACAGGTGCAGATGATGCAGGTCGCGCACCCCGTCCTGCGCCGCCAGACTGTCACGCAAATCGGCCAGAACCGGGCTGCCGGGGCTGCCCAGCATCAGGATGCGGATCACCGGATAGACCTCGCGCCACGCGTGCCACAGGATGTAGCCCGCGATGCCCAGCGTCACCAGCGGGTCGATCAGCCGCCAGTCATAGATCAGGATCAGCGTCCCGGCGAAAATCACCGCGACCGAGCCCAGCGCATCGGCCACATTATGCAGAAACGCCGCGCGGATGTTCACACTGTCTTTTGACATCGAATAGGTCAGCAGCGCCGTCACCACGTCGATCACCAAGGCGATCCCGGCGACGATCACCACGATCCAGCCCTCGACGCCCGGCGGGTCGATCAGGCGCATAATGGCCTCGGCGATCAGGTAAAAGGCGACGACAAACAGCGTGGTATAGTTGATCAGCGCCGCCACGACCTCGGCCCTGGCATAGCCGAAGGTCATGCGATCGTCCTGCGGCCGCCGCGCGATCCGCCGCGCCACAAGGGCCACAATCAGCGATACCGCGTCCGAGAAATTGTGGATCGCATCAGCAATCAGCGCCAGCGAGCCCGAGACCACGCCGCCGACGATCTGCGCCAGCGTCAGCACCATGTTCACCGCCACCGCCCAAGCGACGCGACGATCACCGGCGTCGGGGTCTAAGTGGTGATGGTGGTGGTGGTCATGGTGGTCGTGGGGCATGTCACCTCGCTTTCCACCCCTGCATATCGGGCAACAGCGCGGGCTGGCAAGACGGCTGGGGGACGCAGGCGCGGGGCACAGGTTTCGCGCCCGGTTTTTGCGCATTCGTTCAACGGGACGGACGTCTGGCGACGATCACCAGAAATCCTTGTGCCCCGCCACGATCTCGGTTTCGAGTTCAGGAAACGGGCCGCGCACCGTGACCGGGCGTTGGCCTGCGGCAAAGACCTGTTGGCAGCTGAGATCAAGGGTCAGATTTTCGGCGTTGTCGCCGGTCAGCTCGGCCAGCCGCTTTTCGCTAAGCCCATAGACGACGGTGCCGATACCGGCCCAGTAACAGGCCCCGGCGCACATGCAGCATGGCTCGACCGAGGTCACCAGCGTGCAATTTGCCAGAAACTCAGGCGCGAACTGCCGCGCGGCATCGCGGGCGACATTGGCCTCGGCATGGCCGACGCCGCGATCCTGCGTGTAGGTGTTGCCCGAGGACAAAAGCACCTCACCCTCGGGCCCGACCAACAGCGCCCCGAAGGGATGATTGCCGCTGGCCCGGCTTTCCGCCGCGATCCTGATCGTCTGACGAAGATAGTCCGCATCGCGTTTCATAGGCACCTCATGGGAATGTCGCGCGGGAACGGCGCGGCTGGATTTCGGCCAGTGTAGCAGCCCGAACGCGGCCGGTGTAAACCGTTTCAGTGCGCCTCGGCCCAGTTGGCGCCCTGCCCTGCATCCACGATCAGCGGCACGTCCAGTTTGATCGCCGGTTCGGCGGCGCCTTCCATGATGTCGCGCACGATGCGGATCGTGTCATCGACGGCGCTGGCATCGACCTCGAACAGCAATTCGTCATGCACCTGCAACAGCATCCTGGCGGGCAGACCGGCGATTGCGGCGGGCATGCGCACCATGGCGCGGCGGATGATGTCGGCGGCGGTGCCTTGGATCGGCGCGTTGATCGCGGCGCGTTTGGCGAAACCGGCGTGCGGGCCTTTAGCGTTGATCTCGGGCGTGTGGATTTTCCGGCCGAACAGCGTCTGCACATAGTCGTGCTGTTTGGCAAAGCCCACGGTGTCGTCCATGTATTCCTTGATGCCGGGGAAGCGTTCGAAATAGCGGTCGATAAAGCCCTGCGCCTCGGCCCGCGGAATACGCAGGTTGCGCGCCAGGCCAAAGCCGGAAATCCCGTAGATGACGCCAAAATTGATCGCCTTGGCCTGACGGCGGATGTCGGGCGTCATCTGATCCAGCGGCACATCGAACATTTCACTGGCCGTCATGGCGTGAATGTCCAGCCCGTCACGGAACGCCTGTTTCAGCGCGTCGATCCCGGCCACATGCGCCAGAATCCGCAGCTCGATCTGGCTGTAGTCAAGACTGACGATCACATTGCCCGGCTCGGCCACGAACGCCTCGCGGATACGGCGGCCTTCTTCGGTGCGAACCGGGATGTTTTGCAGGTTCGGATCGGTCGAGGCCAGACGTCCGGTGTTCGCCCCGGTTTGCAGATACGAGGTATGCACCCGCCCGGTTTCCGGGTTGATGTGATCCTGCAAGGCGTCGGTATAGGTCGATTTCAGCTTTTGCAGCTGGCGATAGTCCAGAACCCGCGCGGGCAGGTCGTGTTCGGTGGCCAGATCCTCAAGCACATCGGCAGGGGTCGACCACTGCCCGGTTTTGGTTTTCTTGCCACCCTCAAGGCCCATCTCACCAAACAGGATCTCGCCGACCTGCGCCGGGGACTGGACGTTGAACGGACGCCCGACCAATGCGTGAATCTCGGCCTCAAGCGCGGCCATCTTTTGCGCAAAGGCGTTCGACATCCGGCTCAGGGTGTCGCGGTTCACCTTGATGCCGTGCATCTCCATCTGGGCCAGAACCGGCACCAGCGGGCGTTCCAAGGTTTCGTAAACCGTGGTGACGCGGGCGGCGTGCAGGCGCGGTTTGAACAATTGCCACAAGCGCAGGGTGATGTCGGCATCTTCGGCCGCGTATTTCACTGCCTCATCGACCGGAACCCGGTCAAAGGTGATCGACGATTTGCCGCTGCCCAGCAGCGATTTGATCGGGATCGGCGCGTGATCCAGATAACGCTCGGACAGCGCGTCCATGCCATGCCCATGCAACCCGGCATACAGCGCATAGGACATCAGCATCGTGTCGTCGATCGGCGCCACGCTGACGCCCTGACGGGCGAAAATCTTGGCGTCGTATTTCATATTCTGGCCGATCTTCAGAACGGCATCATCTTCCAGCAGCGGTTTGAGCATCGCCAGCGCCTGATCCAGCGGCATCTGGCCTTCGGCCAGATTGTCCGAGCCGAACAGGTCGTCCGAGCCATCCTTATGCCCCAGCGGGATGTAACAGGCCTGACCGGCCTCGACGCACAGCGAAATTCCGACCAGTTCGGCCCGCATTTCATCAAGGCTGGTGGTTTCGGTATCCACCGCCACCCAGCCACGCGCATTGGCGCGGTCGATCCAGACCTGCAAGGCCGCCGCATCGCGCACACATTCATAGCTGTCCGGCGCGAAAGGCAGGGATTGCGGCGCGGCGGGCGCAGTGGCAGGGGCATCGCCCCCGATCCCGGCGGGTTTTTCAGCAATGACCGGAGCCTCAACCCCCATCTTGTCGGCGACGCGCTTGGTCAGGGTGCGGAATTCCATCTCGGACAGGAACGCCATCAGGGTGTCGGCGTCGGGTTCGCGCACCTCCAGATCGTCCAGCGAGCCGGGCATCGGCGTGTGCTGATCCAGCGTCACCAACCGCTTGGACAGCTCGATCTGGTCGCGCATCTCCAGCAGGGTCTGGCGGCGTTTGGGTTGCGTGATCTCATCAGCGCGGTCCAGCAGGGTTTCCAGATCGCCGAATTCATTGATCAGCAGCGCGGCGGTTTTCACCCCGATGCCGGGCGCGCCGGGGATGTTGTCGACGCTGTCACCGGCCAAGGCCTGCACGTCGATCACCCGCTCAGGGCCGACGCCGAACTTGGCCTCGACCTCTTCCACGCCGATGCGCTTGTTCTTCATGGCGTCGAACATTTCGACCCCGCCGCCGATCAATTGCATCAGGTCCTTGTCGCTGCTGATGATGGTGACGCGGCCCCCGGCCTCGCGCGCCTGACGCGATAGGGTGGCGATGATGTCGTCGGCCTCGTATCCGGCCAGTTCAAGGCAGGCGATGTTGAAGGCCTTGGTCGCCTCGCGGGTCAGCGGCATCTGCGGGCGCAGATCCTCGGGCATCTCGTCGCGGTTGGCCTTGTAGAGATCATAAAGATCGTTGCGGAAGGTGTGGCTGCCCTTGTCGAACACCACCGCCACATGAGTCGGCGCGTCGGGGCCTTTGTTGTCCTCGACCATCTTGAAGATCATGTTGCAGAAACCCGCGACCGCCCCGATCGGCAGGCCGTCGGATTTGCGCGTCAGCGGCGGCAACGCATGGAAGGCCCGGAATATGAAAGCCGAGCCGTCGATCAGATGCAGGTGGCAGCCTTTGCCAAAACTCATGGCGCGTTCTCCTCATGGGCGCGGCACATCGCGATTGATGAGCGCCCATCAGGCCGCGATACGGCGCCCTAGTTTAGCGGGCTTTGCTTTCGTGGACGAATTTCTTGTCGCAATAGCCGCATTCGACCTCGCCGGTGTCATGCGGGATCGACAGCCAAACGCGCGGATGGCCCAACGCCCCCTCGCCCCCGTCGCAGGCAACGCGCCATTGGCTGACAACTTCGGTCTCGGGGGCTTCGATGGTCATTTTCAGGCTCCGTTTCTTGCCGTTTCGGCAGGGTCGTCTTAAGTCAGCAGGCATGATAACGAAACAACGGGCACGAGCAAGGCCGGAAGGACCGTTCTGATGGGCGAAAATGCGATTGAAATCGAAGGTCTGCGCAAGACCTACGCCGCCAGCGCCGGGCAGCCGCCGAAACAGGCGCTGAACGGCATTGATCTGACGATTCCCACCGGGTCGATCTTTGGCCTTTTGGGGCCGAACGGCGCAGGAAAATCGACGCTGATCAATATTCTGGCCGGGCTGGTGGTCAAGACCAGTGGCCGGGTGAAAATCTGGGGCTTTGACCAGGATGTGAACCCGCGCCAGTCGCGCGCCGCGATCGGGGTGATGCCGCAAGAGCTGAACATGGACCCGTTCCTGACGCCGCGCGGCTCGCTTGAGGTGCAGGCCGGTCTTTACGGCGTGCCGAAATCGGCGCGGCGCACCGACGAAATTCTCGACCTGATCGGCCTTGGCGATAAGGCCAGCGCCTATGCCCGGTCGCTGTCGGGCGGGATGAAGCGACGGCTGTTGCTGGGCAAGGCCCTGGTGCATCACCCGCAGATTCTGGTGCTGGACGAACCCACCGCCGGGGTGGATATCGAGCTGCGGCAGATGCTGTGGCAGAACGTGCGCAAGCTGAACTCTGAACGCGGCATGACCATCATCCTGACCACGCATTATCTGGAAGAAGCGCAAGAGATGTGCGACGAAATCGCCATCATCAACCGCGGCACCCTGATCGCCCGCGACACCACGGCGAACCTGCTGAACAAGATGGACGCGAAAACGCTGGTGGTGGTGCCCGAGGGCGAAGCGCCCGCCGAAATCGCCCTGCCCGATGGCGTGCAGATGAGCCGCCGCAAGGATGGCGCGCTTGAGTTCGATTATCACCGGCATCAGATCTCGGCCGGGGCGGTTCTGGATGCGGTGCGTGCGGCGGGGATCACCCCGCGCGATGTCGCCACGCGCGAGGCCGATCTTGAGGACGTGTTCCTGAACCTGACAACCGCAGGCTAGGCCGCGCCTTAGCGGGCCGGGGTCAGCATCCGGCCCAGATTGCGGCCCGCGACGATATGCACATGCAGATGCGGCACTTCCTGAATCGCGTCCTCGCCCGAGTTCGCCAGCAGGCGATAGCCATTGCCGCCCTCGCCCGGCTGAATGCCCAGCATCGCGCAGATCTTGCCGATGGTGCGGGTGAAATCGACGATCTCGGCCTCGGACGCCTCTTGCGCGAAATGGTCGTAATTCACGTAAGCGCCGCGCGGAATCACCAGCACATGCTCGGGCGCCTGCGGAGCAATGTCGCGGAACGCCAGACAATGCTCGGTTTCCAGAACCGTGCTGTTCGGAATCTCTCCACGCAGGATTTTGGCAAAAATATTTTGCGGATCATAGGCATAGGCCATGTGAGTCGTCCTTAGTCTACATACAGGTAATCGGTGGCCGCGATGGCGCGTGCCGTTTCATAAGGCACATCCAGAAACCGCGCCAGCGGGTCGGCGTTTTCACCGGCGGTTTGCGTTTCCCGAATGCGATAAAAATGCGAGAAATCGGCGTCGCGCAGGCGCTCGCTTTCGAACACCACGTCATAGCGGATGGTCGGCAACAGCCGCTCGATGGTCTGCGGCGACGACCGGTCGCCCGCCAAACCGACGCGGTTGGCATGGCCGATCAGGTAATCGTCGGAAAATTCAGTCTGGATTTCCAACAGCTTGGTGGTGCAGCGATCGGAATAGAAATCCTGCATCAGATCGACATTGCTGGGGTCGATACAGATCATCAAACGGTCGGTGTTGTAATAGTCGAACAGCATCCGCATCAGCGCCCGGCGATGGCGGGTGCGTTTTTCCAACGTGTTCTGAATGCCGCCCAGATCGGGCAGATCGGTGTTGTCTTCGTTGAACAGATACGCGACCCCCGGCAGGTTGGCCTGCTGCTGGGCCAGATGCAAAAGCCGCTTGGCGACGTGCCATTTCTTGCAGGTAATGATCAGCAACTCGCGCTCGCGGCCCAGACTGGCCTCGGCCTCCCAAAAGCGCTGCGCAAACCGCCGCCCGACCCGGCCGCGCCCGGTCAGGAAATGAAACAGCGTGCGGCCCTCGTTGGTGACATCGAAATCGACATCGGTCGCGGCATAAAGCGTGCCAAGGCGACGTTTCAATTCATGCGCCTCGGCCGAGATCTTGCGAGCGAACAGAAAGTCCTGCCCCAGCAACAGATCGTAATGGTCGTTATAGAAATTCACCGGCATTCCGTAATCGCTGAAGATCAGGAAAGTCAGGGTCCGGCTGCGCAATTCGGCCTCGGGCACCAGATGGCGCACAAGGGTCTGAAAGAAGGTCTCGTCGGGAATCCAGGTGGTGCGGAAAAACCGGATCACGTCGCGGCGCTTGCGGCTGAACGCAAGCACCGCCTCGACGGTGCGGCGGCGCAGACACCACCACTGACTGCCGATCATGATCTGCAAATCCGACGGAATCGCCCGCGACAGGCCAAGCTTTTTCTGCAGCTTCAGCGACTGGTAAAACGCCGTCTTATGGGTGCGTTCGTTAAAGAAGTGGCGATAGGTCAGACGCTCGTCCTTGATGCCGGTCTTGATCCAGTCCGAGGCAAAGAAATCAAGGCTTTCGATATAATCGACATCGGCACTGTCCAGAAACCGATGCGCATATTCCGCCGTCTTGATCGGCATGCAATCGCCGGACAGCATGTAGAAATGCGTGGCGCGGGGAAAGGCCTCGTCGGCGGCCTCAAGCGCGTAAAGCGTGGCCTGAACCAACGACCACGCCCCCCAGCCGCATTTGATCCGCTTGCGGGCAAAAACGACGTTGGGATTGTCCTGAAGGGCGGTGCGGATCTTGTCGAAATCCTCGGGCTTGGCGCGCGCATCGAAATGGATCGCCATGTAATCGCCCACAGCGGTCAGCCGCCCGGCCTGCTCGATCACGGCCTCCGGGTCCTTGTGACACAACAAAATATAGGCGATCTTTGCCATCTGCTCGACTTTGACTTGCGCTCTGCGGGTCTGACCCCTTTGATACCGTGAAGACCCGTTGAAGAAACAGCATTTCTTTGCTTTTTTATAAAGACATCAGCCCGGACGACCAAACGACCGGCAGGGAGGCAGACACAGATGGGATTTCCCGGCACGTGGATGACGGAAAGCGAAAGCATGGTCTATCGCGTGGTGCCGAAATGCGCCTGCTCGACCATCGGTCAGATCATGTTCTATTCCGACCACGGCGAATTCTTCGATGGCGACATCCATGACGCAAACCACGGCCTGCACAAATGGGCGCGCGAAGACAGTCAGGGCCCGATCGAAACGAACGTGAAAGGCCATAAATCCTATGCCTTCACCTGCGTGCGCAATCCCTATACCCGCATCCTCAGTTCGTTCTTCGACAAGATCTGCGGCATTCAGCGCAACGGCAAACGCTATCGCGGCAATATGGTGCCGCTGCTGATCCAGCGCTACGGGATCGAGGTCGGCGACCCCGAAACCGGGTTCGAATTCGACCAGATCCAATCGTTCCGCCGGTTTCTGCTGTTCGCCCGCGACACCATCCGCTGGCGCCGCCCGATGGAACCCGACATCCACTGGTCGGCCATGTCGGGTCATATCTCGACCTTCATCGTGAATGGCGGCCGCTATGACAACATCTTCTTCACAGAGAAATTCAACGAAGGCATGCAGTCGGTCCTCGACGCGGTCGAAACCCCGCATGCGGTCGATCTGGACGACATCCCGCGCTTTAACGAATCCGAAGGCCACGGCCCGAAACGCGCCCATCCGGTCGAGGATTACTTCGACGATCTGTCGATGCATCTGGTCTATGAAATCTACAAACGCGATTTCAACCTGTTCAAATACGACTTTGAAAACCCCGGCAACAAGATGCCCATCGGCGAGATCGACCTCGACGAGGTGCACGCCAAACTGGGCGACTAACGCCTGCGGCGGGCGGGGAAAGGGGGCTGTCCGCCCCCTCTTGGCCTGACGGCCAATTCACCCCCGAGGATATTTTAACGAAGAAGAAATCCGAATCGGGTTTGCTGTCCGGGCGGAACAGGCGGGGACGCCGATGGCCGCCGAAGGAGAAGCCGCCCCGTGCCTAACTGGCCGGGGCGCACCTTTGGGCTTCTTCTTTGTCCAAATA
>NZ_JBFHDW010000010.1:0-18712 GCF_041584535.1 Actibacterium sp.
CGCCGCAGGCAGGCCGCGTCAGCGGGCTTTGGCGCTTTCCAGCAGGGAAAGCGCCAGCGAGGCAAGAATGCAGGCGGTGAACAGGTAAAGGCCCCATGCGGTTTCGACCTTGCCGACCCCGACGCCCTTGGCCAGCACAATGTAGAGCGCGATCAAGAACACGTCGGCCATCGCCAGTTTGCCAAGGATCGTCAGCACCGGCAGCAGGCGCGGCGAGGCGAGGCCGAATTGGATCAGTGCCAGCCCGAGGGTTTTCAGGATTGGCGCCACAAGGGCGAACAGCGTGACCAGCAGCGCCAGAAAGATATCGGTTTGCCACAGGCTTTGCAGGCCCGTGATGACGCTGATTTCGCTGAGGTGAAAGAACGGCAGCCCCAGACCCGCCCGCATCAGGGGCGCGAACCACGCGATGGGAAACAGGATCAGCAGGGCGAGGTTGGCGTATTTCATCGCCGGCTATCGCACCGCCTCGATCGGGCCTTCGGCGCGGCCATGGATGAACTGGTCCAGATAGGGGTCACCGGAATCGTCAAGGCGGCTGACCGGGCCGGTCCATTTGATCACGCCGTCATGCAGCATCGCCACCTTGTCGGCGATGGCGCGGACGCTGCTCATGTCGTGGGTGATGGTCATGGCGGTGGCACCCATTTCCACCACGATCTCGCGGATCAGTTCGTTGATGACGCCAGCCATGATCGGGTCCAGCCCGGTGGTGGGTTCGTCGAAAAAGATGATTTGCGGTTCGGCGGCGATAGCGCGGGCAAGGCCGACGCGTTTCTGCATGCCGCCGGACAGTTCGGCCGGGAAGAGGTCGGCGGTTTCGGGTTTCAGCCCGACGCGGCGCAGCTTTTCGATCGCGATCTCGCGGGCCTCGGCCTTGGGGCGTTTCAGCGAGCCGCGCAGCAGGCGAAAGGCGACGTTCTGCCAGACCGGCAGGCTGTCGAACAGGGCGCCGCCCTGAAACAGCATGCCGAAATGGGCGAGAAACGCATCGCGCTCGGCCTTTTCGACATCCTGACCATCGACCAGGATCTGCCCGGCGTCGGGTTTGATCAGCCCCAGCACGCATTTCAGCGCCACTGATTTGCCAGTGCCCGAGCCGCCGATAATGACCATGCTTTCGCCCTTGGGCACCACCAGATCGACGCCGCGCAACACCTTGTTGCTGCCAAAGGCTTTATGAACGCCGCGCATTTCGATCATTGGGTAAAGAACGCCTCGGTCAGCAGGTAGTTTGAGGCGAGGATCAGCACCGAGGCCGTCACCACCGCCGACTTGGTGGCGCGGCCCACGCCTTGGGCGCCGCGCCCGGAATGCATGCCGAAATAGCAGCCGACAAGCGCGATGATGAAGCCAAAGACAGCGCCTTTTACAAGGCCGGATGCCACATCCCAGAATTCGAGAAAATCAACAGTGTTAGACAGATAGGCGGCAGAGTTAAAGTCAAGCCGGCCGATGCCGACCAGAAATCCGCCCATGATGCCGATGGCGTCGCCGACACCGACCAGCACCGGCAGCGCCAGTGTCGCGGCCAGCACGCGCGGCACCGTCAGATAGCGCATCGGGTCGGTGGACAGCGTCACCAGCGCGTCGATCTGTTCGGTGACTTTCATCGTGCCAATCTCGGCGGCGATCGAACTGGCGACGCGGGCGGCGACCATCAGGCCGCCCAGAACCGGGCCAAGTTCGCGTGTCATGCCGATGGCGACAATCGAGGGCACGACGGCTTCGGCATCGAACCGCGAGCCGCCGGCGTAGATCTGCAGCGCCAGCGCGGCGCCGGTGAACACGGCGGTCAGGCCAACAACAGGAAGGCTGAAATATCCAATTGTCAGAAGCGCCTGCAGGAATTCCTTAAAGTAAAACGGCGGCCGGACAAGCGCGATCAGCGTGTCCAGAACATAGCGCGATCCGCGCCCGATCCCGGCCAGAAACCCCAGCGTGCCATGACCGACGCCAGCGACCGCGCGCAGCAGCATCAGACCAGATCCCCGACATAGCGGCGTTTATAGCGCGCGCCCAGCGAGGTCAGGATCTCATAACCGATGGTGCCAGCCACATCGGCCAGATCGTCGATGGTCTGATCCGGGCCGAGAATGTCCAGCATGCGCGGCGTTGCGGCCAGATGGGTCACATCGACGGTGATCAGGTCCATCGACACCCGGCCGACGATCGGACAGGGCGTGCCGTCAAAGAACAGGTGGCCACGGCCGCTCATGGCGCGGATCAGGCCATCGGCATAGCCGCCCGAGACGGTGGCGACGACCGAGTCCTCTTCGGCGATCCAGGTGGCGCTGTAGCCGACGCTTTCGCCCTGTTCGACTTCGCGGGTCTGGATGACCGGCAGCGACAGGTTGACCACCGGCTCGGCCTCTTCGAACGGCAGGCCGCCATACAGGCCGACACCGGGGCGGGTGACGTCGAAATGATAGTCGGGGCCCAGCAGGATGCCACCGGTCGCCGACAGGCTGCGCGGCACGTTGATGCCGTCGGTCATGGCGTGGAAGGTGGCCAGCTGTTGCGCATTTTGCGGATGGTCAGGCTCGTCCGCGCAGGCGAGGTGGCTCATCACCAGACGCGGGCCTGCGGTCAGGGCGATTTCCGCCACCGCGGCCCATTCGGCCATTTCCATGCCCAGCCGGTTCATGCCGGTGTCCAGCTGAATGCCGAACGCGGCGCCGGGCAGGGCCTCGAAATGGCGGGTCAGCTGATCGACCGAGTTCAGCATCGGGATCAGGTCAAGATCGTTGATCATGTCGGTATCGCCCGACATGTGGCCGCCGAACACAAAGATTTCGGGGCCACGGCCCAGAACCTCGCGCACGGCGGAGCCTTCTTCAGCGGTCGCGACAAAGAATTTCCGCGCCCCGGCCTGTGCCAGCGCCCGCGCAACCTGCGCAGACCCCAGACCATAGCCATTTGCTTTGACCACGGCGCCGGTTTCGACGCCCGAGGCCGAGCGGGCGTCAAGTGCCGCCCAGTTGCGCTTGAGCGCTTCGAGATTGATGTTCAGTGATCCAGTAGACATGGCGAATGGTTTGGTTGGCACAAGCGATCAGGTCAAGGGAGAAACGTATTCGGCGCAGGCAGCGGTCAGAAATCGCCGCCTGCCCCTTGTTGCCACGGTTTGACGAGATTGCCAAAGCGGGTGAACTGGGCCTCGAAGCTAAGCTCGATGGTGCCAATGGGGCCGTGACGCTGTTTGCCGATGATGACTTCGGCTTTGCCGTGCAGGCGGTCCATTTCTTCCATCCACTTGGCCATGGCGTCCATGTTCTCGTCGCCGGGCTTTTCGCGCTCTTTGTAGTATTCGCCGCGATAGACGAACATCACCACGTCGGCGTCCTGCTCGATCGAGCCCGATTCCCGCAGGTCCGACAGTTGCGGCCGCTTGTCTTCGCGGCTTTCGACGGCCCGGCTTAGCTGGGACAGGGCGATGACCGGGATTTCCAGTTCCTTGGCGATGGCTTTCAGGCCCTGAGTGATCTCGGACACCTCGTTCACGCGGCTGTCCTTGGCGGTCGCAGGGCGCACCAGCTGCAAATAGTCGACGATCAGCACGTCCAGACCATGCGTTCGCTTCAGGCGGCGGGCGCGGGCGGCCAGTTGGCTGATCGGCAGCGCCGGGGTGTCGTCGATGAACAGCGGGCAGGCCTCAAGCTGTTTGGCAGCCTCGACGAAGCGGCGGAATTCCTCTTCGGTCATGTCGCCCTGACGGATCTTGTGCGACGAGATTTCCGAGGCCTCGGCCAGAATCCGGCCAGCCAGCTGTTCGGCGCTCATTTCAAGGCTGTAGAACCCGACCACGCCACCGCTGACCGCGCCTTCCGAGCCATCGGGCAGGGTGCCGCGTTTATAGGTCTTGGCGATGTTATAGGCGATGTTGGTCGCCAATGAGGTTTTCCCCATCGACGGCCGTCCGGCAAGGATCAGAAGGTCGGATTTGTGCAGGCCGCCCAGCTTGGTATCCATGTCGATCAGCCCGGTCGAGATCCCCGCCAGCCCGCCATCGCGCTGATACGCGGCGTTGGCGACGTTCACCGCATCGGTGACCGCGCGCAGGAACGACTGGAACCCGCTTTCGGACTGGCCTTGTTCGCCCAGCTTGTACAGCGCCTGTTCGGCCTCGACGATCTGGGTTTTCGGCTCGCTTTCGACCGAGACATGCGCGGCCTTGTCGGAAATATCGCGGCCCAGCTGGATCAGTTCGCGGCGGATCGAGAAATCATAGATCATCTGCGCATAGTCGCGCGCCGCGAAGGATGAAATCGCTGCCCCGGCCAGCTTGGCCAGATAGGCCGGGCCGCCCAGTTCCTTCAGGCCCTCGTCATCCTCAAGAAACGCTTTCAGCGTCACCGGCGAGGCCAGGGCATTTTTTTGAATCCGCGCTGCCGCCACCTCGTAGATGCGGGCATGCACGGGTTCATAGAAATGATGCGACTGGATGACCGAGGCCACCCGGTCATACACATCGTTGTTGGTCAGAATGGCGCCAAGAAGCTGTTGTTCGGCTTCGATGTTATGCGGCAGTGTGCCAGCCTCGGCGGCATCTTCGGCCTGTGGCCGGATCTTTGCGATCTCGTTCATTTTCCGTCCCTGTCTCTGCGCGTTTCCTTACATGAGAGGCGGCGCCCAGAGCAAAATGTATGTTTCTGTGGATCGGCTGTGGATAACCCTGATCCTACACGATTTTGCGGATTTGGGCGAGGGGTCATCAAGATATTGAGGCGCCCGTTGCGGGGCGCCCCTGAAACGGGTCGGCAAGGTTTCGCTGATCGGCGATCAGCCCTTTTGCCGCGCCTCTTGCCAGGCCCGCGGGGCGGTCAGGAAAGATTCGACCTCGGCCAGGGTTTCGGCGTCAAACGCGTTGGTGGCCTTGGCCTCGGCCAGAACGTCCCACCAGGTGCACAGGTGATGCAGTTGCACGCCGTGATCGCCCAGACGTTTTTCGGTGCCGGGGAAGATGCCGTAATAGAAAATCACCGCCGTATGGCCGCAGGTCGCGCCGGTGTCGCGGATCGCATCGACAAAGGACAGCTTGCTGCCGCCATCGGTGGTCAGATCCTCGACCAGCAGCACGCGCTGGCCTTCGGTCATCGCGCCCTCGATCCGGGCGTTGCGGCCATAGCCTTTGGGCTTTTTGCGGACATAGGTCATCGGCAGGGCCAGACGCTCGGCCACCATGGCGGCAAAGGGGATGCCTGCGGTTTCGCCACCGGCGATGTTGTCAAACGCCTCGAACCCGGCGTCGCGCATCACGGTGACGGTCAGAAAGTCCATCAGGGTGCTGCGAATGCGCGGATACGAGATCAGCTTGCGGCAATCGATATAGGTCGGCGACGGCAGGCCCGAGGCCAGCGTGAACGGTTCGGCCGCATTGAAATGCACCGCCTTGATTTCCAGCAGCATCCGCGCGGTCAGGCGGGCGATTTCTTCCTTGGGGGGGAACGAGGTGGGGATCATGGCAGCAGCTTTCTATCGGTTGTCTTTCGGGGGGCGGCGATCAGGCTTCGACCTGCCAATGCAGCGGGAAACCGGGGTCGAACACCGTGACCGGACCGGCGCCGGTCTGAATCTTGGCGGGATAGGCGACGGGCGCGCCCTTGGTCAGGGTCAGGGTCGCCTCGTTCGGCGGCAGGCGGTAGAAGGCCGGGCCATTGAGGCTGGTAAAGGCCTCAAGCTTATCCAGCGCCCCGGCGGTCTCGAACACTTCGGCAAGGCAGGACAGGGTGTTGGTCGCGGTGAAACACCCGGCACAGCCACAGGCGTTTTCCTTCAGCGGGTCGATATGCGGCGCGCTGTCGGTGCCCAGAAAGAACCGCGCATCGCCCGAGGTTGCCGCCTGAACCAGCGCCTGCCGGTGACTTTCACGCTTGGCGACGGGCAGGCAATAGTAATGCGGCTTGATCCCGCCAACCAGAATGTGGTTGCGGTTGATGATCAGGTGATGGGTGGTGATCGTCGCGCCCAGATCGGCGTCATTGGCCTGAACATAGGCCACGCCGTCGGCGGTGGTGATATGCTCCATCACCACGCGCAGGCCCGGCGTCGCGCGGCGGATCGGGTCCAGAACCCGGTCGATGAACACGGCCTCGCGGTCAAAGATATCGACGGCGGGATCGGTGTCTTCGCCATGGACACACAGCGGCATGCCGATCTCGGCCATTTTCTCAAGCACGCCGCGCACCTTGTCGAAATCGGTGACGCCGCTGGCCGAATTGGTGGTGGCCCCGGCCGGATACAACTTGACCGCCGTGACCAGCCCGCTGGCATGGGCGGCGGCGACGTCGTTGGGGTCGGTCTGTTCGGTCAGATACAGCGTCATCAGCGGCGTGAAATCAGCGCCCTCGGGCAGGGCGGCCATGATCCGGCCACGATAAGCTGCGGCATCGGCGCCGGTCACGACCGGAGGCACGAGGTTCGGCATCACGATCGCGCGGCCGAAATGCCGGGCGGTTTCGGGCAATACACCAGCCAGCATCGCGCCATCGCGCAGATGCAGGTGCCAGTCGTCGGGGCGGCGGAGGATCAGGCTTTGGGTCATGTCGCAGGCGTTACACAATTGGCGGCTTGGTTTCCAGTGGCTATTGCAGGCGCGGGGTCGGGAACGGTGCGATATCTACCGCCCAAAGGCGTTGCACCGGCCAACAGCGATTCCGTCTGTTGCCGCGCCCGGCATCACGCCGAATACACCGTCCGCCTGTTTTTTCGGCGGTAATGCGCAATAATTCCGCGTCACGCATTGATTCCGGGCATTGCTGCGGCGCAGCATTGTGATAAAATGATCCTGTCGCAGTTCCGCGATAAGAAGGTTCCATGCTGGATTCCGCTGACGCCACTTTGAGTATGCAACGCACGCGCGGGCGGGCCGAGGTTGTGCTGTCGGCTGCGGCCAACGGCGCGAAGCTGCGCAATCTGCATCAATCGGGATCTGCCAAGGCGATGTTGCCGCGCAACCATTCGCCGCGCCCCGAGATCGTTTTTCTGAACACCGCAGGCGGGCTGACCGGGGGCGACAAGATGCGCTTTGCCGTGACGCTTGAGGACGGGGCGCAGGCGACGGCGACCACCCAGACCGCCGAGCGGGCCTATGCCTCAAGCGGTGGTGTGGCCGAGCTTGAGGTCGACCTGACTTTGGGACGCGGGGCCGATCTGGATTGGCTGCCGCAGGAAACCATTCTGTTCGAACATTCGGCGCTGCGCCGCCGGACCACGGCCCGGCTGACCGGCGATGCGCGGTTGCTGATGGTTGAAACCGTTGTTCTGGGCCGTGCCGCGATGGGCGAGGTGCTGTCGGATATTTCGCTGCTGGACCATCGCCACGTGACTCGCGATAACCGGCCGGTTCTGGTCGAACCTTTGCGTCTGACCGGCGACAGCCTTGCGCGACGCGGGGCGGTTGCGGGGTTGAATGGCGCGCGGGCTTTTGCCACGGTCGCGCTGATCGCGCCGGGGGCCGAAGACGCGCTGGCGCCGATGCGCGCCGTGCTTGCCGGCTGCACCGATGTCGCGGTCGGCAGTTCGGGCTGGGACGGCAAATGCGTGGCCCGGCTGATGGCGGCGGATGCGATGCCGCTGCGTCATGCGCTGGTGGCGCTGTTAAGCAATTTGCGCGGGGCGGCCTTGCCCCGTGTCTGGCAAATCTGAGGAGGGGTCATGAACCTGACGCCACGGGAAAAAGACAAGCTGCTGATCAGTCTCGCCGCCATGGTTGCGCGCGGGCGGCTGGCGCGCGGTGTCAAGCTGAACCACCCCGAAGCGATTGCCCTGATCACCGATTACGTGGTCGAAGGCGCGCGCGATGGTCGCTCGGTCGCCGATCTGATGGAGGCGGGTGCCCATGTGGTCACTGCCGCCCAATGCATGCCCGGCATCCCCGAGATGATCCACGATGTTCAGGTCGAAGCCACATTCCCCGACGGCACCAAGCTGGTGACCGTCCATCACCCGATCCGCTGAGGAGAGCCTTATGAAAACAACTCTCGTGACCCTCACCACCGCTTTGACCGCCGCAAGCCCGGCCTTGGCGCATTCGGGTATGCATCTGCATCCGCATGGAATCGATACCGCCGCGCTGATGCTGTTCGGCTCGGGCGTGGTGGCAATTGCCGGTGCGGCGCTTGTTGCGATCCGGGTGCGCAAATGATCCCCGGCGAGATTTTCACGGCCCCCGGCGACATCACTCTGAATGCCGGTCAGACGCCGTTGACCCTGACCGTAGCCAATACCGGCGACCGACCCGTTCAGGTCGGCAGCCATTACCACTTTGCCGAAACCAACTCGGCGCTTGAGTTTGACCGCGATGCTGCGCGGGGAATGCGTCTGGATATCGCCGCCGGCACTGCCGTGCGGTTCGAACCGGGCCAAACCCGTCAGGTAACGCTGGTTCCTGTCTCGGGCGCCCGTCGGATTTTCGGTTTCAATCAGACTGTTATGGGCGCTCTGGACGCCTGAGCAACAAAGGAAAAATCATGATTTCTGTCAAAGCTTACAACTCCGACCTGCCGTATTCGAACTATGTGCATGTCTGGACCTCTGCGCTGGAAATGCAGATGTCGATGGCCAACGCATGGCTGGATCTGGCCCGTCGCTTTAACCCGCTGATGCCTGCCGTCGATATCCGCACCGTCAGCCGGGGCTATACCCCGCCGCTGCGCGCGGTGATGAAGGACGTCACCCCGACCCCGACCGCCGAAGTGGTCGAGGTCAAGCCGCTGTCGAAACCGGCGGTGAAAAAGCCGGTGGTCGAAGCGGAAATCGTCAAGGTAAAGCCGACCCCGGCAGCCGCACCCGCCGCCAAGGTCGCAGCCCCCAAGCCGGTTGAAGCCAAGGTCGAGGCCCCCAAGCCCGCCGCCAAGGTTGAAACGCCGAAGCCGGTAGAGGCCAAGGTCGAAGTCAAGGTCGAGACCCCGAAGCCGGTTGAAGCCAAAGTCGAAGCGCCGAAACCCGCCGCCAAGGTCGAAGCGCCGAAGCCGGTAGAGGCCAAAGTCGAGACCCCCAAGCCGGTCGAAACCAAGGTTGAAGCCCCGAAAGTCGACGCGCCGAAACCGGCCCCGGCTGCTGCTCCGGCGGTCAAAGCCACCGCGCCGAAGAAACCCGCCGCTGCCAAGGCGGACACCTCGCGCACGACCAGCCGCCGCCGCAAGCAACCGACCCGTCCGGCGCAACCGTTCAGTGAAAAATAAATGATCCTGACCAATACCAACGCCCCGACCCCGCTTGAATTGTTTCAGGCGGGGTTGGAACTGACCCACCTGACGGTCGAGGCTCATATGGTCATCACCATGCGCTGTCTGGGCTGGTGGGGCCTTTGGGCCGTTCCGCCCGAGGAAAACCACGTCATGGTCGGCGAAAAACTCAGCGGTCTGGCCGAAGCGGTCGAGGCCGCTCAGCGCGCGATCTGGCGCGGAGACCGTCCGGATCAGGTCGCCACGGCGGCCCTGCAACCGATCCGCGTGCGGACCTATGAAAATTCCAGCCGCCTGTCGCAACACGGCGTGCGGCCCGTGCCGAAACTGCGTCTGACCCTATAGGAGAGACCCCCATGCCCGCCAAAATCTCGCGCGCTGCCTATGCCGATATGTATGGTCCCACCACCGGCGACCGGGTGCGGCTGGCAGATACCGACCTGATCATCGAAGTCGAACGCGATCTCACCACCTACGGGGAAGAGGTCAAATTCGGTGGCGGCAAGGTCATCCGCGACGGCATGGGGCAAAGCCAGGTCACGCGCGCCGGTGGGGCGGTGGATACCGTTCTGACCAATGCGCTGATTCTGGATGTGACCGGCATTTACAAGGCCGATATCGGCCTGCGCGGTGGCCGGATCGCCAAGATCGGCAAGGCGGGCAACCCTGACACCCAGCCCGGTGTCGATATCATTGTCGGACCGGGCACCGAGGTCATCGCCGCCGAGGGCAAGATCGTCACCGCAGGCGGGTTTGACAGCCATATCCATTTCATCTGTCCGCAACAGGTCGAGGATGCGCTGCATTCGGGCCTGACCACGATGCTGGGCGGCGGCACTGGCCCGGCGCATGGCACGCTGGCCACCACCTGCACGCCGGGGCCGTGGCATATCGGCCGGATGCTGCAGGCGCTGGACGGGCTGCCGATGAACTTTGGTCTGGCTGGCAAGGGCAACGCCAGCCAACCTGCCGCGCTGGTCGAGATGGTCAATGCCGGCGCTTGTTCGCTGAAGCTGCACGAAGACTGGGGCACCACCCCCGGCGCGATCGACTGCTGCCTGTCGGTGGCCGACGATATGGATGTGCAGGTGATGATCCACACCGATACGCTGAATGAAAGCGGCTTTGTGGAAAACACCGTCGCGGCGATGAAGGGCCGCACCATCCACGCTTTCCACACCGAAGGCGCGGGCGGCGGTCATGCCCCTGACATCATCAAGGTCGTGCAGGAACAGCACGTCCTGCCCAGCTCGACCAACCCGACGCGGCCTTACACCGTGAACACGCTGGAAGAGCATCTGGATATGCTGATGGTCTGTCACCACCTCGACAGGGCCATCCCCGAGGACGTGGCCTTTGCCGAAAGCCGCATCCGCAAGGAAACCATCGCCGCCGAGGACATCCTGCACGATATGGGTGCCTTCAGCATCATCGCCTCGGACAGTCAGGCCATGGGCCGGGTGGGCGAGGTGATCATCCGCACCTGGCAGACCGCGCATAAGATGAAGGTCCAGCGCGGCCGCTTGCCCGAGGAAACCGGCGATAACGACAACGTTCGCGTCAAACGCTATGTGGCGAAATACACCATCAACCCGGCCATCGCGCATGGCATGTCGACCCATATCGGCAGCATTCAGGAAGGCAAACGCGCCGATCTGGTGCTGTGGAGCCCGGCGTTTTTCGGGGTGAAACCGGAAATGGTGGTGCTGGGCGGCATGATTGCCGTGGCGCAGATGGGCGATCCGAACGCATCGATCCCGACGCCGCAGCCGGTCTATACCCGGCAGATGTTCGGGGCGCTGGGCCGGGCGGTTGAACGCTCGGCGGTGCTGTTCGTCAGCGATGCCGCACATGCCGACGGCGTGCGTGACCATCTGGGGCTGGCGAAATCCACCGTCGCGGTGAAAAATACCCGCAATATCGGCAAGTCCGACATGGTGATGAACGACGCCACCCCGCAGATCGAGGTCAATCCCGAGACCTATGAAGTGCGCGCAAATGGCGAATTGCTGACCTGCGAACCGGCGACCGAACTGCCGATGGCGCAGCGTTACTTCATGTTCTGAGGCTTTTGCGCCACGCGGTCCCGGCCTAAGCCCCTGAAATCATGCGATTTGGCGTAAGTTGCGAAAGCTGCAATGCTGCTATGCGGCATTGGGCCTTAAACTTTGCCGCGACATGCCCGATATGGGCGGCAAGGGAGGAAACCAAACGCGAATGAGGTTTCCAATGGCGCATGCCGAAGATCACAACGCCGATAACGTCGCGCTGATCCAGCTCGACATGATGCTTGCCGAGATGGGGCAGGGGTTTAACGCCTATCTGGAACGCCGCGCCGCGCAGGACGCACTGCGCCGCCTGAATGCGCTTAGCGACGAAGCCTTGGCGCGCAGGGGGCTGCGCCGGACCGAGATCGTCGCCTATGTGGCGCAGCATCTGGGCTCGGGCACGCTGGCCGCCTGAGTCCTTTTCCCGAAAACACCCCCGCCAAGCGCGCCCCCGACGGCGCGCTTTTTGTGTTTTTGGGACATATGAAATAATACAATAAGGCCTGCGTTTTTCAGCCAATCCCCCGTAAATGACGCTGCGTATTCGGGGAAAAACACCGACAGTTTCCCCGATCCTGTGGCGGCGATAGTAATGACTAAGAGGTTATTAAATATGGGAAAAGAAGGTTCCAATAGTGATACCACTGTCGGAATTCGCCGTTGCGCTACACGCAATGCCGCATTGCGGCGATGGGGCTTGAACATCCCGGTCAAAACCTTAATTCTACAAGCAAGGGAGGAAGCAACTGTTTTACAGGAGTTTCCAAAATGGCACTGACCACTACGAACCTGCACATGCCGACGTTCTCGGCTTCGATTTTTCAAACCATCGGCCGCTTCCTTGTGAAGATTGCTGAAAACAGCGACACGGCAAAACGCCTGGAAGCGCTGAGCATGATGAGCGATGCCGATCTGGTCGCACGCGGTGTGACCCGCGAAGAAATGGTCGAGCGCTTTGTCCGCACCCGCTGCTACGTCTAAGCGGATTCGGCTTTAACCGATTTGCGCCGCCGCCTATGCTGCCATGAACCCCGGAATGACGGAGAGGCAGATGGTGGCGGTGCTTTGTTCTTATAAGGTCGCGCGGCAAGGCCAATGGTCCGATGCCGCGGACACGTTGACCCTCAGCTACGAGGCGCGGTTTCTGCGCCGCAAGCGGCTGACCACGGATTCCGGCGCGGATATGCGCGTCGATCTGCCTGAAACCACCAGCCTTGCCGCCGGCGATGCCCTGATCCTTGAGGACGGGCGCGCGGTGGCGATTCAGGCCGCCCCCGAGACCTTGCTGAAAATCACCGGGCCGAACCTGCCGCGGCTGGCATGGCATATCGGCAACCGCCACACCCCCTGCCAGATCGAGGCCGATCACCTGTTGATCGCCCATGACCATGTGCTGGCCGATATGCTGGCCCATCTGGGCGCCGGGGTGGCGCATGTGACCGCGCCGTTCACCCCCGAAGGCGGGGCCTATGGCCATGGGCGCACGATGGGGCATTCGCATGGCGACCATGACCACGGGCATGACCATTCCCACGATCACACGCATGACCACAGCCATTCCCATGACCATTAAGGCCCAAGGATGAGCGCCGATCTTCTGACCCTGACACAATGGTTGTCACCGGCTTTTCCGCTGGGCAGCTTTGCCTATAGCCACGGGTTGGAGACCGCGATCGCCACCGATCAGGTGGGCGATGCAGCCGGATTGCAGGACTGGCTGCAGCTGGTGCTGGAAGAAGGCGCCGGTGCGGTCGATGTGACCTTGCTGTGCCTGACACAAAAGGGCGCTGATGCCGATGATTTGGCCGCGCTGGCGCTGGCGCTGGCGACCTCGCGCGAGCGGCAAGAGGAAACGCTGGCGCAGGGCCGGGCCTTGGTGTCGACCATCAACCAGATCAATGGTGAGGACGCCCCGGCGCGGCCGCTGCCGGTGGCGCTGGGCGTGGCGGCGCGGCGGCTGGATTTGTCGCCCGAGCAGGTGGCGGCGCTGTATCTGCATGGGTTTGCGTCGAATCTTGTGTCGGTGGCGGTGCGGTTCGTGCCTTTGGGCCAGACCGAAGGCCAGCGCGTTCTGGCCGGTCTGCACCCGACCATTCAGGCCGTCGCCGCCCGCGCCGCGCAGGCCACGCTGGACGATCTGGGCAGCGCCGCCTTGGGCGCTGACCTGTCGGCTATGCAGCATGAAGAACTGGACGTAAGGATTTTCAAGACATGAGCAGCCCCAACGGACCCCTTCGGATCGGTATCGGCGGCCCGGTTGGCGCTGGCAAGACGACGCTGACCGAACAGCTGTGCCGTGCTCTGGCGTCGAAATACTCGATCGCTGTGATCACCAATGACATCTACACCTCGGAAGATGCCGAATACCTGATGCGGGCGCAGGTTCTGCCGATGGAGCGCATCAAGGGTGTCGAGACCGGCGGCTGCCCGCATACCGCAATCCGCGAGGATGCCAGCATCAATCTGGCCGAGGTCGCCGCCTTTCGCGAACGCATCCCCGATCTGGACATGATCCTGATTGAATCGGGCGGCGATAATCTGGCCGCGACATTTAGCCCGGAACTGGCCGACATCACGCTTTATGTCATCGACACGGCGGCGGGGCAGGATATTCCGCGCAAGAAAGGGCCGGGGGTGACGCGCTCGGACCTGTTGATCATCAACAAGATCGATCTGGCGCCTTATGTCGGGGTCGATCCGGTGCTGCTGGAATCCGATGCCCGCGCCGCGCGCGGAACGCGGCCGTTCGTGATGGCGGCGCTGAAATCGGGCAAAGGCGTCGATCAGATCATCGCCTTTGTCGAGGAACAGGGCGGGTTCTGACGGCGGTTAACCGTCCGCCGCCTTGTCCAGTGTATCGATATCCAGCCAATCGGGCAGCGGCCCGGATTCAGACAGCTTGCTGACTGCCTGTTTGAAACGCTTGCGGAACAGCGGCGCACGTAGCCGCCCGGCGACGCTTTGGCATAACAGCGCGGTCAGATAGGGCCGGTCTTCGTATTCCAGCGTTTCCATCAGCCGCCGCAGATAGGGTTTGTAATCGCGGCGGGCGCGATAAAGCTGGTGAAAGATTTCCTCGGTCAGATGGCCTTCGCAAGCGGCGTCCAGCATCTCGGCCAGCACGCCCATCTTGACCAGATCAGCCTCGACCGAGCCATTCAGCCAGCGACAGCGCAGCTTGGTGACATTGGGCCGGGTGAACAGCGCCGCATGGACCGAATCCAGCGATACATCCGGGTCATACAGGATGAAGGCGTGGTTGGCGGCCTCAAGCATGTCGGGCGCATAGCCATAGCGATCGGTAAACGACAGGCGGCGATGCTGGGCAAAGCGCGGATCCCATTCGGTGACGCGCGGGTCCAACGTGGCCTGCGGGCAGATGGTGATGACCGTGGCACCGGGGGCCGCGACCGAAAACGCCGCCGCCGCATAGCCGCACATGCCCGCACCATAGAACACGACGCGGTCGAAATCCTCGAAAAAGCCGTCATCGACCAGCCGGTCGAAATAGCCGTAAACGCGGGGGTCACGGAACCAGGTGTCGCCTTCGCAGATCACTGACAACAGCGACCAGCCGGCATCTTCGGCCAGATCAAAGGCCAGCGGCACGGCATCTTCGGCCGTTCCCATGCTTTCGGCGGTTTCAAAGCTGACCAACAGGGTGGGGGTTTCGTCGATGAACAGGGCGGCATGGGCATTGCCCAGTCGTTCAAAGCTGCCGCGGGCCTCGCCCAATGCATCAAGGCGTTGATACCAGGGACGTTCGTTAATTGGATGTTCGACGGTTTCAACCCGCATGTTGGCCTCACTCATTCCGCAGTAATTTGGGCCAGAAGCCCGGTCAGCGGCACATTCGTTACTCGATTGAACCTTTTGTGACGGAACATTGGGGCAGAAATTAGCGGGCGACGGGGCAATATTACGAGAGAGTCCGGCCATTCCGCGACAGTCCGCCAAAATCGGCGGTTTGATACCGATTAACGTCGGTATTGGCGATTTTCCGGCGAAAGAGGGGGCTGCAAAACCATAAGCAGACTGCCTATGCCCGCCCGGTGCGAGTCGGTCTGGACGACGCAGTCAGCAAGTTCGCTGACAAGCGGGCGCGTCGCGCAATCAAGGGTTGATCTGGGCGCTCTGGACCCGTTGCCTAGAATCATGCGGCGGCCTGCGATGGCCTGTGGCGCCGCACACACCTGACCTGCCGGTGGCCCGAATATGGCCTGCGCCCGGGGCGGGGCCGGGGATTTTGGCCGCAAAACACGACCCGTTTCATGCACTGCAGCACGAATATAGCCCGGCCCTGATCGCGTTTGACCTGTATCAAAGTCGCCGCGACCGTCCTTGGTTATAAGAAAATCATAGGTTGCGAATCTCTATTGGCGTGGGACACGCGACCTTTGCTTCGACCGTGACTTCCCTGCACGGTTTGTTCGGCGGCGGCCTCCCTCTGCCGCGAATTGACGAAGCCTCTCAGGCGCTGCGGGCCCTCCCTCCTGCGGCGCCTTAAATTTTTCAGCCCCCTGAAAGACGCAAAAGCCCCCGACGATGCGGGGGCTTGGCGGTCTGCGACAGGCGCAGAAATTATCTTGGGATTGGCCCGATCATCATGATCATCTGGCGGCCTTCCATCTTGGGCATGTTTTCAACCTTGCCCACTTCCTTGACGTCCTCGGCCACACGCTCCAACAGCTCGCGGCCCAGATTAAGGTGCGCCATCTCGCGGCCCCGGAAGCGCAGAGTGATTTTCACTTTGTCGCCTTTTTCCAGGAATTTGAACACGTTACGCATTTTGACTTCGTAGTCATGCGTATCGGTGCCCGGCCGGAATTTGACCTCTTTGACCTCGATGATCTTTTGCTTTTTCCGTGCTTCGGATTCGCGTTTTTGCTGTTCGTATTTGAACTTGCCGAAATCCATGATCTTGCAGACCGGCGGCTCAGCGTTCGGAGAGATTTCCACCAGATCCAGCCCGGCTTGTTCGGCCATTGCCATTGCACGCTCCGGAGTGACCACGCCGACATTTTCGCCTTCGGCACCAATCAGTCGGATTTGCGGCGCCCGGATGCGTTCATTGATGCGGGGGCCAGTGTCGCGCGTCGGGGGCGCGTTATGAGGTCTGCGGGCTATGACATTGATCCTTCTGTCATTGAAATCAGGTGGCGGGCAAAATAGTCCCGCTGACCGCGTCTTTCAACCCGATATTCTGGGACAGAATGTGGCGATTTGCTGCCGAAAGGTGGAATAGCTGTTTTCTTTCTGCAAGTGCAGTGTCACATCGTGCGATCATAAGTGATCGGCAATAGTCCGAAAAGGAAACGAGTTATGAAGAATACTGTAATCACTGTAGCGATTCTTGCGGCCGTCGGCCTGGGTGGTTTCGCATGGTATCAGTCCCAAAATACCCCCGCCGAGGCGCCCGCTGTGGTTGAAACCAAGGCGCCCGAAGCGGAAGAAGCCAAAGAATCCGCCCACGAAGCCGCTGAAGCCGCCAAAGAGGCGGTGGAAGAGGCCAAGAAAGCTGTGACCGAGGCCGCTGACGCCGCCAAGGATGCCGCTGCTGAGGCCGCCGACACCGCCAAAGAGGCCGTGCAGGGCGCCATGGACGAGATGAAGGAAGCTGTCGAAGCTGCCACTGATTCGGCAACAGCAGCAACCGAATCCGCTGCGGACGCGACCGAAGCCGCCACGGATGCCGCTGCTGACACCACCGAAGCTGCGACCGATGCCGCTGCTGACACCGCAACCGATGCGGCTCCGGCCTCGGACGATGCGTTGGCTGGTCTGCTGACCGTTGAAGGTTTCGACGGTGAAAAACTGATCGCCGCGATTCAAGAGACGGATCTGGGCGAGATGGAAAAGACCACGCTGATCGCTGTGGTTCAGCAAGCCGCCAACAACCCCGATCTGGTGGCTGCGGCCATTGATCAGGTCAAAGCGGCGCTGGGTCTGTAATTCAGGCGAAATAATCGGCCGCGCGGGGGCAACCTTGCGCGGTCAGCCGACAAAGGCCTTTTCGACGACGAATTGCGCCGGCTCGGAATTGGCGCCTTCTTTCAGGCCAAAGCCTTCGAGGATCGCCATGATGTCCTTGTTGAACCCCAGACTGCCGCAGACCATGCCCCGGTCGTGTTCCGCATCCATCGGCGGCAGGCCGAGGTCGGCGAACACCTTGCCTGAGGTCAGGTTGTCAGTGATCCGGCCCATGAACGGGCTGTCTTCGCGGGTGGTCGTGGGATAATATTTGATCTTGTCGCCGACCAGTTCACCGATCAGCGGATCACCCGGCAGCGCCGCGATCAATTCGCGGCCATAGGCCAGCTCATCGACTTGACGGCAGGTGTGCATGACCACGACTTCTTCATATCTTTCATAGGTTTCCGGGTCGCGCAGCAGGCTGGCGAAGGGGGCAATGCCGGTGCCGGTGGCGAACATCCACAGCCGCTTGCCGGGCAACAGCGCATCCAGAACCAGCGTGCCGACCGGCTTGGGGCGCAGGATGATCTGATCGCCGACTTCGATATGTTGCAGTTTGCTGGTCAGCGGGCCATCGGGCACCTTGATCGAATAGAATTCCAGTTCCTCATCCCAGCTGGGCGAGGCGATGGAATAGGCCCGCAGCAGCGGTTTCTGCTTGCCGGTCTTCGGGTCCGGATCGCCCATCAGGCCGATCATCACGAACTCGCCCGAGCGGAACCGCAGCGATTGCGGCCGCGTCACGCGGAACGAAAACAGCCGATCGGTCCAGTGCTTGACCGAGGTCACGGTCTGGGCGTCGGGGACGGTCGGAACGGGCCGCGCGGTTGCGGCGGCAACGGGGGTGGTGTCATTCATCGTATTGGTCCTTGAAACCGAAGATCCGGGCGCTCAGACAGCGCCGCGCAGACGGGTTTGATAGTCATGCGATTGCCAGTTGGCGCGGGCCTGCCACTGATCCCAGGGCTGGCGTTCGGCCAAATCCTGGTCGATCTCGACCTCGTCGAACCCGGCGCGCCGCGCCATCGCGTATTGGTCAGCGATCACATGGCCGCGCGCCCGCAGACGACCGGCAAAGCCCATCAACCGCAGACGGCGGGCCAGCGTGAACCCACGGCCATCGGCAAAGCTGGGGAAATCGACGCGGATCAGGTCGATGCCGTCCAGCCGCCCGGTCAGAATGGTCGGATCGGCATCCGAGGCCAGATCCACCGCAACCGCCGGCGCATTGGCCGCCGAGGTTTCCAGATCGGGGGCGGCAATGAACCCGTAACCCCAGTCGTCATTTGCGAAACCTTCATCCGTGACGATCACATTCATCGGTTTCTCCTCTTCCATCGTTTCCTCGACCACTTCTTCGACCGGCAACGGGCCGCGCACGACCTTGCCGTTGATGAAATGGATACCGCATTCCTCTTTGTCCTGATCGCGCCAACGACCGGCGCGCGGGTCTTCGCCGGGCTTGACCGGGCTGGTGCACGGGGCGCAACCGATCGACGGATA
>NZ_JBFHDW010000011.1:0-18383 GCF_041584535.1 Actibacterium sp.
ACCGTGTCCAGTTCTTCCTGAGTGATGCCATCAGTTGCCGCACGGGCCCATTGGTCGCGGATCACCTGAACGGCTTCAGCCATCTTTTCATTGGCCGAGGCCACCTTGCCCAGCACCAGATCGGCCCGGTCCATCGTATACAGATAGGATGACACGCCATAGGTCAGGCCGCGCTTTTCCCGGACCTCTTCCATCAGCCGGGACGAAAATCCGCCGCCGCCCAGAACGCTGTTCAGGACGAAGGCGGCAAAGAAATCCGGGTCTTCGCGGGCGATACCGTTGTGACCGAAGATCGCCACCGATTGCGGGGTGTCAAATGGCACGACGGTCACACCGCCGGACAGGGCGAAATTGGCCGGGCCGGGCATGTCGGCGCCGGTTTGCGGCAGGCCGTCGAACAGACGATCCACCAGCGCACCCAATGTCTGCGCGTCAATGTCGCCCACCGCTGACACGAACAGCCGGTCGCGGGCCATCACCCGGTCCTTGGCGGCAACGATATCGTCCCGCGTCAGCGCGGTCACAGTCTCGACCGAGCCTTCGATCGGCGTGCCGTAAGGGTGATCGCCAAAGGCCAGCGCGTTAAAGGTTCGGGCAGCGATCTCGTCCGGGTCGCGTTCGTCAGAACGGATGCCCGACAGCACCTGCCCGCGCACCCGTTCGACCGCATCCGCATCAAAGCGCGGGTTGACCAGCGCCTGATGCAGCAACTCGACCGCCTGATCGCGGTTCTCGGTCAGGAACTGCGCCGAGACCGACAGCGCGTCATTATACGCGCTGAAGGAAAAGCGCGCGGCCAGCGCATCGCGGGCGGCGGCAAAGCCTTGCGCGTCCAGATCGGCCGCGCCTTCTTCCAGCAAGCCGGACATCAGGTTGATCGCCCCGCGCTTGCCCGGCGCATCCAGAGACGCACCGCCCTGAAACCGGATTTCCAGCGCGACAAAGGGAATTTCGTGGCTTTCGACCAGCCAGACATCAATGCCGCCGGGGGTGGTGATTTCCTGAATATCGACCGCCGCACGCGCCGGGATGGCGGCCAGCATCAGGCACAGGCTGAGGGCGAAACGGATCATTCTGTGGCCTCCCCGGCGTCAGGGCGCACCAGCCAGCCGGTGACCGCCTTGCGCCTGTCGTCAAATATGTCATGCGCGGCCTGCATCACGTCTTCGGGCGTGACGTCCTGCAGGATTTTCGGCCAGTCCTTGACGTCCTGGATCGTCAGGCTGGTGGCCAGCGCCGCACCGTATTTCTGTGCCAGACCGGCGATATTGTCGTCGGCATAGATATTCGACGCCTTAAGCTGCATTTTCAGGCTTTCGAAATTGGCCATATCGACGCCGGTTTCCAGAAACCCGGCAATTGCCTGATCCATCTGGGCCTCGGCATCGGCCAGCGTCACGCCTTCGGCGGGCACGATGACCAGCCCGAAGGTGGTATCGTCCAGCGAGGTGCCATCATAAAACGCCGAGGCATAGACTGCGCTTTGCCGGTTGAACATCAGTTCCGACCCCAGAACCGAGGTCGCGCCCTCGCCGCCCAGCAGTTCGGACAGATAGACCAGCGCCGCAGCGGTTTTCTGGTCACCGGGATCACGCTCGGGCGCCAGATAGGTGCGCACCAGATAGGGCTGGGCCACGCGCGGGTCCGACAGGGTCAGGCGGCGTTCCGCCAGTTGCGGCGGTTCTTGCGGCCGGGCGCGCGGGGTGACGGCGTCGCTGGGCGCCAGCGGGCCATACCAGATTTCGGCCAGATCGCGCACCTGATCCGGGGTCACATCGCCCGCGACCACCAGAATGGCGTTATTCGGCGCGTAATGGCCGTGATAGAATTTCAGCACATCCGCGCGCGACAGGGTTTCCATTTCGGCTTTCCAGCCGATCACCGGGATGCCGTAGGGATGGTTCAGATATTGCGCCGCGTTGCGCTGTTCGCTGAACAGGGCGCCGGGCGAGTTTTCGGTGCGCTGATTGCGTTCCTCAAGGATCACACCGCGTTCGGTGGCGACCTGATCTTCGGACAGGGTCAGACCCTCCATCCGGTCGGATTCGATCTGCATCATCAGCGCCAGCCGGTCGGCGGCAACCCGTTGATGATAGGCGGTATAATCATACGAGGTGAACGCATTGTCCGAGCCGCCGTTGGCCTCGACAATGTCGGAAAACGCGCCGTCCGGGAACGCATCAGTGCCCTTGAACATCAGGTGTTCGGTGAAATGGGCGATGCCGGATTTCCCCGGCGGCTCGTCAGCCGAGCCGACCCGATACCAGACCATATGCACCACCACGGGCGCGCGGTGGTCTTCGATCACCACCACCTCCATGCCGTTGTCCAGCGTGAAGCTGGTCACGTCATCAGCATGGGCGGGCAGCGAGAAAAGGGAAGCGAAACCAAGCGCACTCAGGCACAGACGCGCAAATCGCGGCATGAACATTCTCCGGAAAAGGTCAGGTGTAAGCTACGGCATCCTGCCGCCACTTCAACCCCACCCAAGAGACTGTGATCGGCTGTTAGTTTGCTTTTTCGGGCGGCGCGCCAACAGTGCGCACCCCGGCCCGGCGCCAGCGGTCAAGCTCGGCGTGCTGATCCAGCGACTGTTTGCGGTAGGCCTTGTAATAAACCGACACGTTGAACATGCGCTCTAACAGGCGGCCATTGTTCTTGCGGCGATACTCAAGATCTTCGGCGGCCAGCGTCTGACGGATGTTTTCCGCTGTGCCAAACCGCGTCGCCTGCGCCATCAGCGCATTATCTGCGGCCGGAATACCGGTTTCAGCCAGACGTTCAGGCCGGCCACCCAAGGCAGCGACCACATCGGCATCGGGGTCCAGATCGGCGCGATTCTTGCCACCCGGAGTCGGGGCCGGCAGCGCCGCCAGATCCTCGGGGGTTTCGATCGGCTTGTTCGGCAGGAAATTGAACTCATCCGGGCCGGTTGTGCCCTTGATGTTCATCAGTTGCGGGGTCTTGTCACGCGAACATCCGGCCAGCGCCGTAAGCGCCACCAGTGAAATAATAGCAATGACGCGTCCACCACGCATACCGGTCTCCTTACCGTTCCGGCCCCTCTTTAGCCCATAGGCGCGGGCACGTCACGGGGTCTTATTGCCCGGCGAAAAAACGATCAGCCCAAGCGCCCCGGCAAAGATAGCCACATCCGCGACGTTAAAGGAATAGGGGTTGGCGATTCCACAGCAGGACATGTTCAGAAAATCCGCAACTGCCCCCCAGATCACCCGATCCACCAGATTGCCCAGCGCCCCGCCGATCAGGATACCCGCAATCGCCATCACCCGAGGCGGATGCCCGCCACGGCGCGTCCAAAGCAGCACCGCCAGCGAAATCGCCGCCGAAACAGCGATCAGAACCCAGCGCATCACCCCGGCGTCATTCGCGAACAGGCCGAAATTCACGCCACGATTCCACGCCATGCGGAAATTCAGCAGCGGTGGCAAAACGTCGATCGACAAGCGGTGTTGCAGGTCCAGCCCGACCACGACCAGATATTTCGTGGCCTGATCGGCCACGAAAACCAGAAACGCAGTCAGGGCCAAAAGCCGCATATCGCCCCCTTAGTGGCGGAAATGCCGCATGCCGGTGAACACCATGGCCAGACCGGCCTCGTCAGCGGCAGCGATCACTTCGTTGTCACGCATCGATCCGCCGGGCTGAATCACACAAGTCGCGCCCGCAGCGGCAGCCTCAAGCAGACCGTCGGGGAACGGGAAGAACGCGTCCGAGGCCACGGCCGACCCGATGGTCAGCGGCGCGGGCAGGCCCAGAACCTCGGCCATGCGCTCGGCCTTTTTGGCGGCGATCAGGGCCGAATCGACCCGGCTCATCTGGCCGGCGCCGACGCCGACGGTGGCGTTGTCTTTGACATAGACGATGGCGTTCGACTTGACGTGCTTGGCGACTTTCCATGCGAACAGCAGGTCGCGCATCTGGTCGGCAGTCGGGGCCTTTTTGGTCACGACCTTCAGATCGTCGATGCCGACGAACCCGGCATCCTTGTTCTGCACCAACAGGCCACCCGACACCTGACGCACGGTGTTCGACCCTAGCAGCACATTCGGCAGACCATCGGTAATCAGCAAGCGCAGGTTTTTCTTGGCGGCAAAGATGTCCCGCGCCTCGTCCGAGGCGCCCGGCGCGATCACAACCTCGGTGAAGATGCCCGAGATTTCGCGGGCAGTCTCGGCATCCAGCGGCTGGTTCAGCGCGATAATCCCGCCAAAGGCCGAGGTGCGGTCACAATCGAACGCGGCCTTATAGGCCTCGACCAGCGTGGCGCCCTTGGCCACACCACAGGGGTTGGCGTGCTTGATGATGGCGCAGGCGGCGCTTTCGGCGGGGTCGAATTCGGCGACCAGCTCGAACGCGGCGTCAGTGTCGTTGATGTTGTTATAGGACAGTTCCTTGCCCTGAAGCTGCTGCGCGGTGGCGACGCCGGGGCGGTTGGTGCCATCGGTATAGAACGCCGCTTGCTGATGCGGGTTCTCGCCATAGCGCAGGGTCTGGGCCAGCTTGCCCGCGAACGAACGATAGCGCGGCGTGGTCTCACCGATTGCCTCGGCCATCCAGTTCGACACGGCGGCGTCATAAGCGGCGGTGCGGGCATAGGCGGTCTGGGCCAGCTTTTGCCGGAAGGCCAGGCTGGTGTTGCCATCATTGGCGGTCAGTTCGGCCAGCAGGGCGTCGTAATCTTCGACATCGACCACGACGTTGACGAAGCCGTGGTTCTTGGCACCAGCGCGGATCATTGCCGGGCCGCCGATGTCGATGTTTTCGATACAGTCGTCATAAGCGGCGCCTTTGGCGACGGTGGCCTCGAACGGATAGAGGTTCACCACCAGCAGGTCGATCGCGTCGATGCCGTGCTCGGTCATCGCGGCGACGTGCTCGGGATTGTCGCGCAGCGCCAGCAGGCCGCCATGCACCTTGGGGTGCAGGGTCTTGACCCGGCCATCCATCATTTCGGGAAAGCCGGTCACGTCCGAGACATCCTTGACCGAAAGCCCGGCCTCGCGCAGCGCCTTGGCGGTGCCGCCGGTCGACAGAAGCTCGACCCCGCGCGCATCAAGGGCGCGGGCGAATTCAATCAGGCCGGTCTTGTCAGAAACGGAAATCAGCGCGCGGCGCAGGGGCACGAGGTCAGTCATCGGAAAGGTCCTGTTCAGTTTTCTTCGGGCAGCGGATCATCGTCTGTGACGAGATCCCGAATCCCGAGCGGTGTATCCTGTGCCTTGGCAAGGGTCCAGTTGATCTGGCTTGCCTGTTGCAAAACCCGGGCCGAAAGCACGATTTGTTGCGATGCACGCGGCTTTAGCCGCCCGGTTTCCAGATAAAACGACCGTTCCAGCCGCAAATCGGCATGGCCGTCATGGCGGAACACCCAGATTTCCCCGCTTTTCAGCGCCATCGACACCGCCGTGCCGCCCAGATCAAGCTCGGCATCGACATCGGGATGCAGGTGGAACCTGAGGCTATAGCCGATCCCCTGTAATTTGACCCGGTCCATGGCGGCATCAAAGGCGGTGCGTTGGGCATCGGTAAAGGCGCCCAGCGTGTCTTCGCCATTCAGGGACCGGCCGTCGGGCGACAGCAGCAATTCGCGGGCATGGACCAGACCATGCGTCGCGGCATAGCCGTCGTGCCACGCGGTCAGGCCATGCGGCATGCGCTGAGTGCTGACCTCGCGCGGGATTTCCTGCAACGGCTCGCGGCCCTGCCCGCCGGATTTGCGCTTGGGCGCCAGACGCGACGAGGAATAGCCGGTGATCTCAAGCGTTGAATGCGATTGCGTGGCGCGCCCGGCGCGGCGCCAGTCCTCGCCAAAGGTAACGCCCGAGCCGCAGCTGACGATCAGCGGTCGCCGTCCCGAGGTCAGTTCAAACGCAAGGGTCGAGGCATGGGCATTACAGGATTCAGGCCCTTTCGGCGGGGCGCTGGCATCGACGATCACGCTGGTGCGGCCTGCCGACAACCGCGCATAGCCCATCGCCAGCCCGCCCACGGCCGAGGTGCGAACGCCCGAGGCCGCCAGCGCGTGATCCAACCGGCCTTCGGCCCCGCGCCCGCCGCCGTGAAACCGTGCCAGCCCGCCATCGGCATGGCGCAGCGCCCGCAGTGTCGGCGCGATGCGCTCGATCGCGGCGACATGGTCGCGCGGTGTGACCTGCCCGGCAGCGGACAAGGCCGAGGCCGCCCACGTCAGCAGGGTGAAGACCTCAAGCAATTCTTCGGGGTTGCGGGTCGGGATGCCTCCCTGTGCGTCGATCTGGGTCCGGCATTCGCGCGCCAGCGCCCGCGCCGCCGGGGCCACATAGCAATCCATCCCCGACAGGGCCAACCCGGCATAGATCAGCCCGGTCAGCGCCTCGAACCGCGGCAAGCCCGGCGCCGCCGCTTTCCAGCGCCGCGACAGAAAGATCGTCTGTTGCCCAAGCGAGCGGAAATAGGCGTCGGATTGGCCTTTGTCCTGCGCCGACAACAGGAAAATCGCGTGGTTGATCCAGCGGATCAGCCGCCGTCCGGTCAGATCCGGTGTCCAACCGGCGCCGGTGCCACGCCCGAAACGCGCGATCCATTCCGAGGTCCAGCGTTGCGCCAGCTTGCGCGCGGCGCCATCGCCGACCGCGGCCAGATCGTCCAGCCAGCGAAAGCCGTGAATGTCATCCTCGAACCCGTCCGAGGGCATCGGCACATCCCAGATCACGGTGCCGGGGGCCTCGACCAGATAACCGGCGAACAGGTAATTGCCGCCGATCAGCTGTCGGCCCTTGGCAAAGGTGCCAATCGTGCGGGGTTCGGGTTGCGAGACAAATCCGGCGGCAGGCCGTGCTAAGGTCGCACGCCGGGCTTGCAGGCGGTTCATGAAACCGCTGCGCCGGGCCGTCGAATTTCCGGTCTGCGAATGGCCTGTCATATATCCGCTATCTGCTCAGTCGCGGGTTTTCCCGCCTTGGCATCAGGATACCCGTGGGGGGCCGATGTGTCACCGGCGAAAACCCGGCTCAGGCAGGTTTACGCAGACAGGCGATATAGAACCCGTCCAGACCGCCGCGCTCGGACCAGAAGTCCGGGCTGATCCGCAGCCCGCCCTGATCGTCGATCCACGCCGGATCAAGACCGGGCAGCGCCGGGCGTTCGACCTGCAAATCCGGGTGGCGCAGCAAGGCGTCGCGCAGTTGATGCTCGCCCTCTTCGGGCAGCAGGCTACAGGTGCAGAACACCAGCCGCCCGCCGGGTTTCAGCAACTCAAGCGCGCGGTCGATCATCTGGGTCTGCAGGTCGAACAGCGGTTTGATGTCCTTGCCGGTGCGGGCATAGGGCAGGTCGGGATGGCGGCGAATGGTGCCGGTGGCGGAACAGGGCGCGTCCAGCAGAATCGCGTCGAACGGCGCCTCGGGGTCCCAGAACATCACGTCAGCGGCGACCACCTCGGCGCTGAGGCCGGTGCGGTCCAGATTTTCCTCAAGCCGTTTCAGCCGCGGGCGCGAGATATCCAGCGCCGTCACTTCAGCGCCGGTCGCGGCCAGTTGCATGGTCTTGCCACCGGGCGCAGCACACAGATCGGCGACCCGTTCGCCCTGCTGGGCATTCAACAGCCGCGCCGGAATCGCGGCGGCAGCGTCTTGCACCCACCAATCACCGGTGTCGAACCCCGGCAGGGCCGAAACCTGAACACTGCCCATGATCCGCACCGAGCCGGTCGGCAAAGCCTCGCCCCCGACGCGGGCCGCCAGCGCGGCGGCATCGCCATCCTTGGGCGTCAGGTCCAGCGGCGCGCCCCTGGAATGCGCGGCCTCGATCGCCAGCACCCGTTTGCGGCCATGCAGGCCTTCCAGACGGCCACGCAGCCAGCCCGCCATGCGGGTCGGCGGCAGGGCGTTCCAGTCGTCGCGCGAATATTCCGCTGCCCGGCGCAGCACCGCGTTGGCCAAACCGCCCAGCGGCCGGGTGCGGGGGTGCAGGTGCAACAGGTCAACCGCGGCGTTCACCACGCCATGCGGGGCTTCGCCTTCTTCCAGCATCTCGACGATTGCCAGCCGCAGCACCAGTTTCACATCCTCGGGCGGGTGTTTGCGCAGCAGCGGTTTCACCACGGCGTCAGCCCGGCCCAGATGGCGCAGGGTCGACAAGGTCAGCCGTTGCGCCCGCGCCCGCTGCGACGGAGACAAATCCGCGATCGGGCCATCGTCGCCGGTCAGGTCCGACATCGTCTGATGTTCGTGCAGCACCTCGTGCAACATCTGCACTGCGGCCAACCGAACCGGATCTACTGACTGGGCCATTTCTGTTCTCACGCTTGCCGAACTATCCGCCGGACGTATAACAAAGGCTTCGAACCCACAAGGAGAGCGCCATGAGCGACGAGTCACGCAAGGATCTGCCCCCCGCGGCCCAGCGCGCCCTGGCCGAAGCCGAAGAGCGCCGCAAGAAGGCCGCCGAAGCCGACCCCCTGCCGAAAGAGCTGGGCGGGCGCGATGGCCCCGAGCCGGTGCGGTATGGCGATTGGGAGAAAAAAGGAATCGCCGTCGATTTCTAGGCCGGTGCCTTAGATCCCCAGAACGTCCACCATGTCATACTCGCCCGGGTGCATGCTCTGCCCCCAGATCGCGGCGCGCAGGGCGCCACGGGCGAAAATCCGGCGATCGGTGGCAATGTGGCGCAGGACGATCCGCTCGCCTTCGCCCGCGAACAGCACGTCATGCTCGCCCACGATATCGCCGCCGCGAATGGCGGAATAGCCGATGGTGTTGGGTTCGCGTGCGCCGGTGATGCCATCGCGGCCACGCACGGCGACCTCGGCATGGTTCAGGCCACGGCCTTCGGCGGCGGCTTCACCCAGCATCAGCGCGGTGCCGGACGGCGCATCGACCTTGTGCTTGTGATGGGCCTCGATCACCTCGATATCGAAATCCGGGCCCAGCGCCGCCGCGACCTTTTTGGTCAGCTGCACCAGAAGATTGACACCCAGACTCATGTTGCCGGCCCGCACGATCACCGCATGACGGGCGGCGGTGCTGATTTTCGCAAGATCGTCGGACATCAGCCCGGTGGTGCCGATCACATGCACCGCCCGCGCCTGCGCTGCCAGCGCCGCGAATTCCACCGTCGCGGCGGGCGAGGTAAAGTCGATCACCGCCTGCGCCTTGGCAAAGGCCTCAAGCGCGTTGTCGGTGACGATCACCCCGGTATCGGGCTCGCCGATCAGCGCCCCGGCATCGCGGCCGATCCAGTCATTGCCGGTCCGCTCGACCGCGCCGACCAGACGCGCTTCGCTGCTTTCCATAACCAGACGGATCAGCATCCGGCCCATGCGGCCGCTGGCTCCGGTGATGACGATACCCGGCAGATCGGTCATTGCGCTCTCCATATCCAAGTCTTCGGCCCCGTTTAGCCGAGCCGGACGCCATTGGCAAAGCCCTGCTTGCAGCGCCGCGCGCCATGACATAAATGCTGGCCATGGCTAAAGGACGGTTCAACACGGGCTCGGGCCCCTCTCAGCGGCAGCTTCGCGTCGGCGAACTGATCCGGCGCACCCTTTCGGATGTGCTGGCGCGGGGGGATATTCACGACCCCGAACTGAACCGCATGTCGATCACGGTCGGCGAGGTTCGCACCTCGCCCGATCTCAAGGTCGCCACCGCATTCGTATTGCCGCTGGGCGGCCAGCACGCCGAAGAGGCCCTGTCGGCGCTGCGCCGTAACCGGCATGAACTGCGCCGGGCGGTGTCCAAGGCGCTGACGCTGAAATTCTCGCCCGAGATCCGCTTTGCCATCGATCAGACTTTTGATCAGATGGACGAGACCCGGCGCCTGCTGACGCAGGATACGGTGCTGCGCGACGTTGCCCATACCGAGGATGACGAGGATGACGAGGCTTAAGCGCCTCTGCCTTGTCCTGCTGGCCACGCTGGCGCCCGCAGGTGCCGCCTCGGCCAACTGCCGCCCACTGGCACATGACCAGAACACCTATACGATCTGCACCGCCACGCCCGGCACCGATGACATCCGGCTGTTTCACACCGATGACGCGGACGAGGTTCTGGGCAACTTTGGCCGGATCAACGCCATGCTGGCGGTTCAGGGCCAAACCCTGAGCTTTGCGATGAACGGCGGGATGTATCACCCCGACCGGTCGCCCGTGGGCCTGTATATCGAGGACGGCGTGCAAAAGCGCGCGGCGGTCACGCGGTCCGGGCCGGGGAATTTCGGGATGCTGCCGAATGGCGTGTTCTGCCTGACCGACACCACCGCGCAGGTGATTGAAACCCGCGCCTATGCCGCCAACCCGCCTGCCTGTCGTTTTGCCACCCAATCGGGGCCGATGCTGGTGATCGACGGGGCGCTGCATCCGCGGTTTCTGCCGGACAGCACCTCGCGCAATATCCGCAACGGCGTCGGCGTGACCGAAGCTGGCGAGGTGATCTTTGCCATCTCGGACCAAGCGGTCACATTTGACGAATTCGGGCGGCTGTTCCGCGATGTGCTGCACACGCCGAACGCGCTGTTTCTGGATGGCAAGGTGTCGCGCCTGTTCGCGCCGGACCTCAATCGCAACGATCTGGGCCTGCCGTTGGGTCCGATTGTCGGCGTTGTCGTGCCTCAGACCCGTTGACGCGCGGGCGCGGCTTTTGTAGCACCCGCAGCTTACCGGTATTGGAGGGCAAAACATGGGCCGCAGCCGCAAGGGACGCGACATTTCGGGTTGGCTGGTCGTAGACAAACCCGCCGGGATCAGCTCGAACGCGGTTGTGAACAAGGTGCGCTGGGCCTTTGGCGCGAAAAAGGCCGGTCACGCCGGAACGCTTGACCCCGAGGCCACCGGCGTTCTGGCGGTGGCCCTTGGCGAGGCCACCAAGACCGTGCCCTATATCACCGACGCCATGAAGGCCTATGTGTTTACCGTGCGTCTGGGGCAGGCCACCAATACCGACGATACCGAGGGCGAAGTGATAGCCGAAAGCGATCTGCGCCCGTCTGACGACGATATTCGCACCGCCTTGGCCCGGTTCACCGGCGATATCATGCAGGTGCCGCCGAAATTCTCGGCGGTAAAGATCGACGGCGAACGCGCCTATAAGCTGGCGCGAGACGACGAAGAGTTCGAGATCGCCGCCCGCCCCCTGTTCGTCGAAAGTCTGGTCATGCTGGACCGCCCCGATGCCGATCATGTCACGCTGGAAATGGTCTGTGGCAAAGGCGGCTATGTGCGCGCGATCGCCCGCGATCTGGGCGAGGCTCTGGGCTGTTACGGTCATGTGCGCGAATTGCGCCGGGTCTGGTCCGGCCCGTTCGAGGCCGAGGACGGTGTCAGCATGGACAAGATCGAGGAGCTGGCGAAAACCCCGGAACTGGATGCGCTTCTGCGCCCGGTCGAACAGGGTCTGGAAGACCTGCCCGAACTGAAATGCACCGCCGAGGGCGCCAGCCGGATGCGGCACGGCAATCCCGGCATGGTGATCGCCGCCGCCGATGTCGAATATGGCGACGAGGCCTGGGCGTCGTTTCAGGGCAAAGCGGTTGCCGTCGGCATCTATCGCGCCGGCGAATTGCACCCCAGCCGGGTGTTCAACCACTGATCCCGGCGCCCGCCGCGCTCGCGCGGTTGTGTGTGGGGGATTTCCGCGAATGTGCTATGGTTATGACAGGGAAGGCCGGCAGGCTTGACCCGTATCGCAATATTTGCGGGCCGGACCTCTGGCTGGATCCTGATTGATCAGGAAACGGGAGGTAGTCATGGTCAATACAATCGGAAATCCACTGACATGGGGCGCCGAGGCGATTGGCCTTGCCGGGCATAAGGTCGCCAAGGCAACCGCGCATGTCCAAAGCAGCCGCGTCAACAATCCACCAAATGTGCGCAAGATCGGGCTTGAGGATCTAAGCTATGCCTTGCGGATGGGGGTCAAGGACTTTGCCGCGTTCCGCTCGGACGTGATGTTTCTGGTCCTGCTTTACCCGATCATCGGCATGATCATGGCATGGTTCGCATTCCATTCGAACCTTGCGCATTTCATGTTCCCGCTGGCCTCGGGCTTTGCGCTGTTGGGGCCGGTGGCCGGGATCGGGCTGTATGAGCTTAGCCGCCGCCGCGAAATGGGCGTTCATGCGACATGGTCCGACGCCTTTACCGTGCTGCGCGCGCCATCGGTCGGGCCGATGGTGGTGCTGGGGGCGTATCTGCTGGGCATGTTCTCGATCTGGATGATCACCGCTCATGCCATTTATACCGCGACCATGGGTCCGGACCTGCCGACAACGACGATGGGCTTTGTCCGGGACGTGTTCGGCACCGAAGGCGGAGCCGCGATGATGGTGATCGGCATTCCGATCGGAGCGGTGTTCGCGGTGATCGTTCTGGCGGTCAGCGTGGTGTCGTTCCCGCTGTTGCTGGACCGCGATGTCGGGCTGCCGGTGGCGGTTGCGACCTCGTTGAAAGTGACGGCGAAAAACCCGGTCACCATCGGCGCATGGGGCGTGATTGTCGCCGCATTGCTGGCGGTCGGATCGCTGCCGCTGTTTCTGGGGCTGATCGTGGTGATGCCGATACTGGGTCATGCGACATGGCACCTGTATCGCCGCGCAATCGACTAGACCTCTTGATCTGATCCGTGGTCCGGGCCACAACCCGGACCATGATCACCCGAACTCACCAGAAAGATGATGCCGCCTCGACCGCCGTTTATTCGGATTGCGAGGCTTACCGCTATACCCTGACCCGTATCTGGGATCCCAAGGGCAAGCGCGCGTTGTTCATCATGCTGAACCCCTCGACCGCCACCGAAGTCCAGAACGACCCGACCGTCGAGCGCTGCGAGCGCCGGGCGCGGGCCTTGGGGTTTGGCGGCTTTCGCGTGACCAACATCTTTGCCTGGCGCGACACCGACCCGAAAAAGATGCGCGCCGCCGCCGATCCGGTCGGCCCGGCGAATGATGCCGCGATTGTTGAAAGCTGTCCCTGGGCCGATCAGATCATCTGCGCGTGGGGCACCCATGGTGCGCACCTGAACCGCGGCCCCCATGTCGAAGCCCTGCTGCGCAACACCGGCTTGCCACTGTTTCATCTGGGGCTGACTCAGGCCGGGCACCCCAAGCATCCGCTTTACATCAGTTACAGCCAACAGCCGCAGGAATGGCCCGCCTCATAAGGGCGCCGGAACCAGCGCGATATCCGCCAGATCCAACCCGACAACCCCCGCCACCTGAGCGGTCACCACCCCGTCCATCAGGATCATGGTGTTGCCACCGGATTCTTGCAGGGTGATTGTCGGCGCCGAGGCCAGATCCTGATCATACATCAGCACGATCGCGTCCTCGTCCGATTGGTAATCCTCGATCACCGGCGCCTTGCCAGCCACGACGAACCCGCCCGAAATGAACGTGTCATTGCCATCACCGCCGGTGCCGTGGTCGTGGTTGCCAAGGATCAGAATGTCGTCGCCGTTGCCACCGTCCAGCGTATCGCCCTTGTCTTCGTCATAGCCGAAATCGGTCTCGGTGGCGCTTTCGCTCCAGGTGCCATCCAGCAGGTCATTGCCGTTGCCACCCTTCATCGTGTCGGCCCCGAACCCGCCGAACAGCGCGTCATCGCCGCCCGAGCCGCTCATCAGGTCGTCACCGATGCCACCTTCCAACAGGTCGGCACCGTCGCCGCCGATCATCTCATCCGGACCCTGACCGCCGATCAACCAGTCCGACCCGCCACCGCCATCCATATAATCGGCGCCATCGCCGCCATCCAGAACGTCGTCGCCCGGTCCGCCGAACAGATCGTCCCAGCCCTCCAGCCCCGACAGGATGTCATCGCCGCTGCCGCCTTGCAGCGTGTTCGCGCCCTCGTCGCCGGTCAGGATATCGTCGCCTGAATTGCCGCCCGCTTCGTCATCCGACGACCACACGTCGATCGCTACACCGACCATCAAGGACGTCAGCAAAATCATGGCCATAAAAATCATAGCACCCCCCCAGGTCCAGACCAGTTCATTCCGAACCCAAGTCGGCGGCAAAGCAAGATTTTTCGAAAAGCACTTTGCGTCATGCGGGAACAGTTTGAATCTTGGCCGATCATTTGCTCTCAATCCGAAACAATTCGCGCGGCGGGAGGGTTCATCCTTGGTTAACCATCTGACCTAAATCTCCTTCGGATGCCGGGCGGTCCGCGATACCCTAGGCGCGGTGGTATCGATCCGCAGGGGTGCGGGTCCGTGATGAGTGAGGGGCGCGATGCTGGGCTTGGCTGGGCTATTGGGTTTGATCGTAATGGGTCTTTCGGTCGATATGACCGGGCTGACCGGGGATCGCGACGCAGAGGATGCCGATCTGCCCGACAACCCAGACAACGACCTGTTGGAAGGCGGCACCGGCAACGACATTCTGCTGGCCGGGTTCGGTGATGATATCCTGTTCGGGAATGACGGCGACGACCTGCTGTGGGGTGGCGATGGCGATGACCTGCTGCTGGGGGCCGACGATAACGACACCCTGCAAGGCGGCGATGGCAATGACAGCCTTGAGGGCGATTTCGGGGATGACGACCTGTCCGGTGGGGCCGGTGACGACGATCTGAAAGGTCAGGCGGGCGATGATTTGCTCAGCGGGGATGACGGTGGCGACACGCTGATCGGCGGGCCGGGCAATGACATTCTGCGCGGTGGCGCCGGGGACGACGGCCTGATGGGCGGCAATGACGATGATCTGGTCTTTGGCGGCGCCGGCGCCGATATCGTGAACGGCAATCTGGGCGATGATCTGGTTTCGGGTCTGGCGACCGACGATCTGTCCGAGGCGCTGCGCGATGATGGCGAGATGGATTATCTGAACGGCGGCGATGGCGATGACATCCTGCTGGCGGGGATGGGCGATCTGGCCACCGGCGGCGACGGTGCCGATCTGTTCGCGCTGGGCGACTGGGATGGCCCGGCCGAGATCGCCGATTTCGACCCGACCGAGGATGCGCTGCTGGTGATCTATGACGCCGCCGCGCATCCCGATCCGACCATTTCGGTTGAACCGCTGTCGGGTGACCCGGAATCGGCGGTGATCCTGCTGGATGGCCTGCCGGTCGCTCATGTCGCGGGCGGGGCCGGTCTGGACCCGTCCGAGGTGACACTGGTCGCCGGAACCACCTTTGCCGATATCATCAGCCTTGCCGCCTGAAGCCAGCCGGGGCTAGTCTGGCCCTGACCCGGCAAGAAAGGTGCGGCATGGAAGAACAGCCCGACGCGCAAGAGCGGCTGATCGTGGAACTGGCCAGCCTGCGCCGGTCTTTGGACCGGCTGAACACGCATAACTATCTGCGAGCGCACCGGTCGGTGCCGCGGATGCTGGGCTATACGTTTCTGCGCGGGCTGGCGATGGGGCTGGGCACGGTGATCGGCGCGACGATCCTTGTGTCCGTCGCGGCCTATTCGCTGGCGCAAATCGACTTTATTCCGATCATCGGTGACTGGGCGCAACTGATCGTGCAGGAAATCCAGACCGGGCCTACCACCCCCTGATCGCACCCAAGGCGCGAAAGCCTTTTCTTTTGCAAAAGAATCTCTTATACGCGCGCATCTGCCGCTTGCTGAGTGGTGGATTTCTCCACGGGCCTTGCTGGACGACATCCCGGCCTGAGCCATCAACCCTTAACCAAGGAGACCCCGATGTCGATTACCGCTGAAGAAAAGAACCGCCTGATCAAAGAATTCGCAACCAAAGAAGGCGACACCGGTTCGCCGGAAGTTCAGGTTGCGATCCTGACCTCGCGCATTTCGACGCTGACCGAGCACTTCAAAAGCCACAAGAAGGATAACCATTCCCGCCGTGGTCTGCTGATGATGGTCGCCCAGCGCCGTAAACTTCTGGATTATGTCAAAGGCAAGGACGAGGAGCGTTACACGAACCTCATTCAGCGCCTGGGCATCCGCCGCTAAGACCGGCCCGGATACTGGAATACCGAACGCCCGCTCATCCGAGCGGGCGTTTTTTTTCGCCCGGTTCGGCCTATTGCAGCCAGCACGCCCCGATCTGCATGGGAGGGCACCATGCGTTATTCTCCGATACCTATCTCGAAGCCTTCGTCATCCAATACGAATGATCGGCGGCGCGGCGGCGTTCTGCCGGGCCGCAACTCACCGCTTCCAAAGCATCGGTTTTTCCTATATTGGCCACCCATCTGAGATATGGCGCCCGGACCCTAGCGCTGTGAAGGATTGATAGAGGGGTCGGCGGCAATGGGGCCGCCATGAAAAACGGGAGACCCGGAAGGCCGGGAGTGCTCCCTTACAGGATACGCTAGATGTTTAACGTTACGACGAAATCAATGCAGTGGGGCGATGAAACGCTGACACTGGAAACGGGCAAGATTGCCCGTCAGGCAGACGGCTCGGTCGTTGCCACGCTGGGCGAAACCAGCGTCATGGCCAACGTGACCTTCGCCAAATCGCCCAAGCCCGGTCAGGACTTCTTTCCGCTGACCGTGCATTACCAAGAGAAATACTATGCCGCCGGTAAAGTGCCGGGCGGCTTCTTCAAGCGCGAAGCGCGTCCGACCGAAAAGGAAACGCTGACCGCGCGCCTGATCGACCGTCCGATCCGCCCGCTGTTTGTCGAAGGCTTCAAACACGAAGTTCTGGTCATGTGCACCGTGCTGTCGCACGATCTGGTCAACGATCCCGACGTCGTGGCGATGATCGCCGCGTCGGCCGCGCTGACCATTTCGGGCGCGCCGTTCATGGGCCCGATCGCCGGTGCCCGCGTTGGCTTCAGCAACGGTGAATACGTGCTGAACCCGTCGGTTGATGACATGCACAACCTGCGCAACAACCCCGAACAGCGCCTTGATCTGGTCGTCGCCGGCACCAAAGACGCCGTGATGATGGTTGAATCCGAAGCTTACGAACTGTCCGAAGCCGAAATGCTGGGCGCCGTGAACTTTGCGCACCAGCAGATCCAGCCGGTTATCGACCTGATCATCGATCTGGCCGAAGACGCCGCGAAAGAGCCGTTCGACTTCCAGCCGCCGGAATACGGCGATCTGCTGGCTGCGGTGAAAGCCGCTGGCGAAGAGCAAATGCGCGCCGCCTATGCGATCACCGACAAGCAACAGCGCGTTGCAGCCGTAAGCGCCGCGAAAGAGGCGATCAAGGCAACGCTGACCGAAGAACAGCTTGAGGATGCCAACCTTGGCACCGCGATCAAAAAGCTGGAATCGTCGGTTCTGCGCGGTGATGTCGTCAAGAACGGCCGCCGCATCGACGGTCGCGCTTTGGATCAGGTTCGCCCGATCGTTTGCGAAACCGGCCTGCTGCCGCGGACCCACGGGTCGGCCCTGTTCACCCGTGGTGAAACTCAGGGTCTGGTCGTGACCACGCTGGGCACCGGCGACGATGAGCAATTCATCGACGCGCTGCATGGCAACTTCAAATCGAACTTCATGCTGCACTATAACTTCCCGCCGTATTCGGTCGGCGAAGTTGGTCGCGTTAGCGGTCCGGGCCGTCGTGAAATCGGTCACGGCAAGCTGGCTTGGCGTGCGCTTCAGGCGGTTCTGCCTGCGGCAACCGATTTCCCGTATACCCTGCGTCTGGTGTCGGAAATCACCGAATCCAACGGCTCGTCGTCGATGGCGTCGGTCTGTGGCGGTTCGCTGTCGATGATGGATGCCGGTGTGCCGCTGAAGGCCGCTGTTGCCGGTGTGGCCATGGGTCTGGTTCTGGAAGAAGACGGGTCCTATGCGGTTCTGACCGATATTCTGGGCGACGAGGATCACCTCGGCGACATGGATTTCAAAGTCGCAGGCACCGAAGCCGGGATCACCTCGCTGCAGATGGACATCAAGGTTGCCGGTATCACGCCCGCGATCATGGAAAAAGCTCTGGAGCAAGCCAAAGCCGGTCGTCTGCACATTCTGGGCGAGATGAACAAAGCCCTGTCCGGCACTGCTGAATTCTCGGTCCACGCTCCGCGTATCGAGACCATGCAGATCCCGACCGACAAGATCCGCGAAGTGATCGGCTCGGGCGGCAAGGTCATCCGCGAAATCGTCGAAGTGTCGGGCGCCAAGGTCGACATCAACGATGACGGCGTGATCAAGATCGCTTCGTCCAACGGCGACGCCATCCAAAAGGCCTATGACATGATCTATTCGATCGTGGCCGAGCCGGAAGAAGGCAAAGTCTACAAAGGCAAAGTCGTGAAAATCGTCGATTTCGGCGCTTTTGTGAACTTCTTCGGCAAACGCGACGGCCTTGTGCATGTCAGCCAGATCGAAAACCGCCGCCTGAACCACCCCTCCGACGTTCTGAAAGAAGGTCAGGAAGTTTACGTCAAACTTCTGGGCTTTGACGATCGCGGCAAGGTGCGTCTGGCGATGAAGATGGTCGATCAGGAAA
>NZ_JBFHDW010000012.1:0-18363 GCF_041584535.1 Actibacterium sp.
ATGCAATGGTTGAAATGCATCTGCGCAAGCTGGTCGAACGCCTGTTGGCCACGGGGACCGACGTGGCAAGTGTTTGAGTGGAATCAAGAACGCGGCTAGGGTGGGGCCGGAACGTGGAACAGGGGTGAATATGTCGAGGATTCTGTTGGTTGAAGACAACGAGATGAACCGGGATATGCTGTCCCGGCGTCTCAAGAAACGTGGCTACGAGGTCATCATGGCCTTCGACGGCAAGCAGGGCGTCGAAATGGCCGGGGCTGAAATGCCCGACCTGATCCTGCTGGATATGAGCCTGCCGGTCATGGACGGCTGGGAAGCGGCGCGGCACCTGAAAGGCAATGAAGCAACCAGCGGGATTCCGATCATTGCCCTGACCGCCCACGCGATGACCGGCGACCGCGACAAGGCAATCGACGCCGGCTGTGACGACTATGACACCAAACCCGTCGATCTGGCCCGCCTGCTCGACAAGATCTCGTCCTTTCTGGGATCGTGACGATCTTGACGCGCGACGCCGAAGACACCGGAACCGAGCCCGCTGGCATTCGGATCGCCGATGCCACCGCCTTTGCCAGCGCCAAGGCAGGCCTTGCCGCGCGCCCCGATGCCTTGCACAAGGCCGACCTGTCCGAGGCCGATCTGGCCGGGGCTGACCTGTCCGAGGTCGACCTGACGCGGGCCGATTTCTTCAAGGCGGACCTGACACGCGCCAATTTGAAAAAGGCGCGGCTGGCACTGGCTGATCTGTCCATGTCCAAGATGCAGGGCACCGCGCTGTATAAGGCCGACCTGACCGGCGCGACCCTGCAAGAGGCCGATCTGCAAGGGGCTGATCTTTCGGCCTCGTCCTGCCGGGGCGGTGATTTTCGCGGCGCGAACCTGCGCGGGGCCAATCTGGCGGATGCCGACCTGAGAGGCTGTAATTTCTCGCATTGCGACATGTCGGGGGTGAACCTGACCGGGGCGAATGTCACCGGCGCGCATTTTCATTTCGCCCAGCTGACGGACGCCAATGTCACCCATATCAAATACGGGACCTTCAAGGATCTGGTCGGTTGCTATTACGGCGTGCGCGGGATCGACAGCACCTATGGCAACGCGCTGTTTGTCCGGGACGCTAGGGATCAGGATTATATCGACACGCTGTTCCGGTCGATCCAGACCATGCCCCCCGGCCCCGTCAAACGGCTGGAGCAACTGCTGTTCCGCGCCTGGGGCCTGATCGATCACGGCCGCAGCCTGATGAAGGTTTCGTTCTACGCCTTTCTCATCGCGATGAGCTATGGCCTGTTCTATTGCTTTGACATGGCCTTGGGCTGGGGCATCATGGATTATTCCAGCTCGGCGGAAACATGGTTCACGCCGTTCTATTATTCCGTGGTGACCTATACGACGCTGGGGTTTGGCGACGTCACGGCGAACAGCCTGTTTGGCGAAATGCTGGTCATCAGCGAAGTCGTGGTCGGGTATTTCACCCTTGGGCTGTTGCTGGCCATTCTCGCCAACACCATCGCCCGGCGAAGCTAGGCCGCCGCTGCCGCCGACCCTGGCCGCATCAACACCCGAAGGTCCTGATGCGGCCAATCGGTCGGTTTACTTCAGCACGCTTACGTCGCGCACCGCGCCTTTCGAGGCCGATGTGGTCATCGCCGCATAGGCCTTCAGCGCGCTGGAGACCTTGCGCTTGCGCGTCTCGGCGGGCACCCAGCCAGCCGCATCGCGGGCGGCGCGGCGTTGGGCCAGAACCTCGTCAGACACGGCAAGGTGGATGCGGCGGTTCGGGATGTCGATTTCGATCGTGTCGCCTTTTTCGACCAGACCGATGGTGCCACCCTCGGCCGCTTCGGGCGAGACGTGACCAATCGACAGACCCGAGGTGCCGCCCGAGAACCGGCCATCGGTCAGCAAAGCACAGGCTTTGCCCAGCCCTTTCGATTTCAGATAGCTGGTCGGATACAGCATCTCCTGCATCCCCGGCCCGCCGCGCGGGCCTTCATAGCGGATCACCACCACGTCGCCCTCTTTGACCTTGCCGGTCAGGATATCGCTGACGGCAGTATCCTGACTTTCGCAGACATGCGCGGTGCCGGTGAATTGCAGGATCGACGCATCGACGCCGGCGGTTTTCACGATACAGCCATCCTCGGCGATATTTCCGAACAGAACCGCAAGCCCGCCATCCTGACTGAACGCGTGCTCTTTCGAGCGGATCACGCCGTTCTGGCGGTCGGTGTCCAGATCCTTGTAGCGGTTCTCGGTGCTGAAGGCCTGCGTGGTGCGCACGCCGCCGGGGGCCGCCTTGAACAGGGTTTCGGCATCGGGGTTGTTGGCGATCTTGATGTCCCAACGGGCGATTGCCTCGCCCATGGTGCTGGAATGGACGGTGCTGCAATCGTCGTTCAGCAGACCGGCGCGGGACAGTTCGCCAAGGATCGAGAAGATACCACCGGCGCGATGCACGTCTTCCATATGCACGTTCTGAATGTTCGGCGCGACCTTGCACAGGCAGGGAACCTTGCGCGACAGGTGGTCGATGTCATCCATGGTAAAGTTGACTTCGCCCTCGTTGGCGATGGCCAGCAGGTGCAGAACCGTGTTGGTCGAACCGCCCATGGCGATGTCCAGACTCATGGCGTTCTGGAAGGCCTCGAACGTCGCGACTTCGCGCGGCAGCAGGCCTGTTTCCTCGTTCTCATAATAACGCTTGGTGATGTCGACGATGCGGCGCCCGGCCTCAAGGAACAGGCCCTTGCGGTCGGCATGGGTGGCCAGTGTCGAGCCATTTCCCGGCAGCGCCAGACCCAGCGCCTCGGCCAGACAGTTCATCGAGTTCGCGGTGAACATCCCCGAGCACGACCCGCAGGTCGGACAGGCGTTTTCTTCGATGTGCTGGACCTGCTCGTCGGTAAAGCTGTCGCTGGCGGCGGCAACCATCGCATCGACAAGGTCGATGGTCTTCATGTCCAGATCCTTGATGTCGATCTTGCCCGCTTCCATCGGGCCGCCGGACACAAAGATCGTCGGAATGTTCAGGCGCATGGCGGCCATCATCATGCCGGGGGTGATCTTGTCGCAGTTCGAGATACAGACCATCGCGTCGGCGCAATGGGCGTTGACCATATATTCGACGCTGTCGGCGATGATCTCGCGCGAGGGCAGCGAATACAGCATACCGTCATGGCCCATGGCGATGCCGTCATCAACGGCGATGGTGTTGAATTCCTTGGCCACGCCGCCGGCCTTTTCGACCTCGGCACCGACAAGCTGACCCAGATCCTTCAGGTGGACGTGGCCGGGAACGAATTGAGTAAAGCTGTTGACGATGGCGATGATCGGCTTGCCGAAATCGTCGTCTTTCATGCCAGTGGCGCGCCAAAGGCCACGGGCGCCGGCCATGTTGCGGCCATGGGTGCTGGTTCTGGAACGGTAATACGGCATCTTTTTCTCCCGGTGTCTGGAACGCGCGGATTTTATCCGACTGGAATTCTGGCGTGAAATATATTATTCGAAGCCTATTAGGTCGCTGAGGATATGAATGATGGACGTGCGCAAGCTGCGCCATTTCGTGGCCGTCGCGGAAACGCTGCATTTCGGGCGGGCGGCGGACCGGCTGGGGATGACCCAGCCGCCGCTGAGCCAATCCATTCAGGCGCTTGAGCGCAGCCTTGGCGCACCGCTGTTCGAGCGCACCCGCCGCAGCGTGGCCCTGACCCCGTTCGGGGCTGATTGGCTGGTCCATGTGCGACAGGCGCTGGCGGAAATCGACGCGCTGGCGGGCGTGGCCGACGCGATCCAGAAAGGCGTGGCCGGGCGGCTGGACCTGTCTTTCGTGTCGACCGCCGATTACAGCATTCTGCCGGCGCTGGTGCACCGCTTTCGCCAGCTTTACCCCAAGGTCGCGCTGTCGCTGACCGAGGCCACCACCGACACCCAATTGACCGCGCTGGCCGAAGGCCGGGTGCAGGCGGGCATCATCATTCCCGGGTCTGAGGCCGAATTGTCGGGCTTTGCCTATCGCACCTTGCTGCGCGAGCCGCTTATCGCCGCCGTGCCGGAACAATGGCTAACCGAGGGCCGTTTCCCCGAAGGCCAGCCTCTGACGCCCGAGGCGGTGATCTCATCTCCGCTGATCCTGTTTCCGCGCCGCGCCGCGCCGTCATTTCACGATCTGGTCACCGGCTATTACACCGCCTGCGGCGGCACCGCCCATGTCGTGCAACACGCGATCCAAATGCAGACGATCATCAGCCTTGTGTCGGCGGGCATGGGCATCGCGCTGGTTCCGGCGTCACTGCGCAATCTGGCGCGGGCCGGGGTAAGCTATCTGGATCTGGCCGGCGACGCGCCACTGCTGGAAACCGGCGTCGTCTGGCGCAAGGACGACACCGCGCCGACGCTGACCAATTTCCTTGCCATGGCCGAGGACGCCAGCCTTGTCGCCACGCATCCCATGGTGACAAGACCCGCGCGGCTTTGACCGGGCGGGTCCAGCACGCCCGTATTTTTCCCACTATCTTTCGCCCCGACTGGCGTATGCTGCGCCCAGAGGCCGCGACTTGCGCGTTTTCCGGCCTGTTCCGCGCCTGCTTTCGACCCGATCACGACCGCAAGAAATCCGAGATCATCTCGCCCTTTAAGGTATTTCCCATGTCATTTTCTCTGTATCAGGCCTCGGTGCCTGTCTATCGCAAGCTGCTGGTCGCGCAGGTCAACCTGATCGAAAAGGCGGTGGCGAATGCCGAGGCCCGGAACTTTGCCCCCGAAATTCTGTTCACGGCCCGCTTGCAGCCCGACATGTGGAGCTTTTCCGAGCAGGTGAAAGCGACGACAAATCATGCGTTCCGGGGCACGGCGCGGCTGGCCGGGCTAGAGCTTCCCGACATCCCCGAAGCCGTCGGAACCGAGGCCGAGATGAAATCGCGGATCGCGGCGACCGTCGCCTTTATTGAAAGCGTCGATCCGGGTGCGGTGAATGCGGGCTATGATCGCGTGATCACCTTCCCGATCGGGGCGGAAAGCCTGACCTTGACCGGGGTTCAGTATTTTCAGGGTTTCACACTGCCGAATATCTTTTTCCACCACACAACGGCGTTCAATATCCTTCGCCTCAACGGCGTTCCCACCTCGAAACTGGACGATTTCATCGGTGGTTTCTAGGCCAGCGGGCGCGGCGCAAACAGGGGGCGGGCCTAGCCCGCGATCTGTTCCGCGACCGCGATAGCATCCTCGCCCACGCCGACCAATAGCGCCGATTTGCGGGTCCGCAGAAAATGCAGCCCCACGAACCACAGGCCCTCAACCGTGTCGGATTTACCGTTGGTATGCCTGGCAAACCCGTCGTCGTCGAACGCGTCGTCCCACGGCAACCAGCTGCGATAATCCGGCCGGAAGCCGCCGGTGAACAGGACCGAACCGAATTCGGTCAGGTCGATTTCGGTCCGGGCGCTGCCGGTCAGATGGCAGGGCGCGGGATAGTCGATCTGAATGTCCTGAGCCTTGGCCGTGGGCGTGAAAAACGCCTGCAAATCGGCATAGCGGGCGTTCGAGAAATCATTGCATTCGTCAAGGTTATCCGCGAACCGCGCGGTGTCGCCCTCGGCGCCGGTAAAGCGGCCGACCAGTTCCACGCCCTGCGCCTGAATCAGGGCCAGATTGACGTCGTGGCCGCCGTGATGGCCGGACGCCAGAACATTCCCGGCAAGTCGGGCCGCCGGGGGAACATCGCTGAATTTCTGGTCGGCGAAACCGGATTCGACGACCCACCAGAACAGGTCCTTGCCGCCAAAGCTGCGCGGCGCCCACGCCACCCGCCCACAGGCAAGGGTCACCTTGCGCCCGGCCTCGTTCAGTTCCTCGGCGATCTGGCACCCCGATTGGCCGCTGCCGATGATCAGCACATCGCCGTCAGGCAGGCTTTCGGGGTTGTGGTAATCGTGCAGGGTCAGCGTCGCCAGCCCCTCTGGCAGGGTCTCGGCCCCTTTCGGCAGAAACGGCTTTTGAAAGGCGCCGGTCGACACGACAAGGTTCGCGCAGGAATAGTCGCCCTGATCGGTCTGGATGTGAAACCCATCCCCGTCTTTCGAGACCGAGGTGATCTGAACCCCGGTGCTGACCGGCGCGCCAAAGCTGTCGGCATAGGCTTCCAGATGGGCGACGACCTGATCACGAGGCATGTATCCGTCGGGATCGTCGCCGGCATAGGGAAACCCCGGAAGGCGCGTGGCCCAATTCGGCGTGACAAGACAGAAATTGTCCCAGCGGCGGCGCCAGGACTCGCCAATCTGGCCACGCTCCAGCACCACATGCGACACGCCGCGCTGGGTCAGTTCGTGGCTGACCGACAATCCGGCCTGCCCCGCACCGATTACAATCGTATCCATATTCGTCATTGTCCCGCCCCCACCTCACCCGATCCAAGCCTGACAGGACGCCAGAACGGCCCCGTTAGCAAGGAATGCTTTTCCGGCCGCTGGACGCTGAAGGCCCGAAATACAGACAAGGACAAAGGATGCCGCCGTGCATTGCACCGCCCGGCCCAATGCGTGTCGGGGTTGGTGTTTCCAAACGCAAGCGCCTGTCATCTATCCGCGACAAGGGAATCGATTGGTGTATATTGGCTTGGGGAATCTGCGGCAGATGTCATTGGTCATTATGCAACGTAACACTTGGGGCGACAGCACATTTGGGACACCGGTCCACTGTCGAGCATCTTGTCACCCCGGCCCCAATAGTATACAACAGCATACAGTAAGCCCGAACGCCGGTTCAGCAGCAATTCCTGCGACCCGCCGCTCGGGTTTTCTCTAACACAACACCGTAGGGATCGTCATGAGCTTGTACACAGACTACCTTAAAGAAATTGACGCTCGCAAAGAGCAAGGCTTGCACCCGAAGCCTATTGACGATGGTGCGCTTGTCGCCGAGCTCATCTCGCAGATCAAAGATCTTGGGAACGAGTATCGGGAAGATTCCCTTAACTTCTTTATCTACAATACCCTGCCCGGCACGACCAGCGCCGCAGGCGTGAAGGCCCAGTTCCTGAAAGAGATCATTCTGGGCGAAGCCGTCGTCGAGGAAATTACTCCGACCTTCGCTTTTGAACAGCTGTCGCACATGAAAGGCGGCCCGTCGGTTGACGTGCTGCTGGATCTGGCCCTTGGCGATGACGCCGCGATCGCCAGCCAAGCCGCCGACGTTCTGAAGACTCAGGTGTTCCTCTATGAGGCCAACACCGACCGACTCACCGCTGCCTACAAGGCTGGCAATGCAGTCGCCAAGGACATTCTGGAAAGCTACGCCAAGGCCGAGTTCTTTACCCAGCTTCCGGAAATCGAAGAAGAGATCAAAGTCGTCACCTTTATCGCCGCCGAAGGCGACATTTCGACCGACCTTCTGTCGCCGGGCAATCAGGCGCACTCGCGCGCTGACCGTGAACTGCACGGCAAGTGCATGATCACCCCCGAAGCCCAGGACGAAATTCGCGCCCTGCAAAAACTGCACCCCGACGCACGGGTCATGCTGATCGCCGAAAAAGGCACGATGGGCGTGGGCTCGTCGCGGATGTCGGGCGTCAACAACGTTGCACTGTGGACCGGCAAACAAGGCAGCCCCTATATTCCGTTCGTCAACATTGCCCCGATCGTGGCTGGCACCAACGGCATCTCGCCGATCTTCCTGACCACCGTTGGCGTGACCGGCGGCATCGGCATCGACCTGAAAAACTGGGTCAAGAAGCTGGACGCTGATGGCAACCCGGTTCTGGACGCCAATGGCGACCCGATGCTGGAGCAGGTCTATTCGGTCGAAACCGGCAAGGTTCTGACCATCAACACCAAGACCCAAAAACTGTATGATGCCGATGGCAACGAACTGGTCGATATCAAGTCGTCGCTGACCCCGCAAAAGGTCGAGTTCATCAAGGCCGGCGGGTCCTATGCGGTCGTGTTCGGCAAGAAGCTGCAGACGCTCGCCGCCGAGACGCTGGGTCAGGAACTGAAATCCGCCTATGCGCCGTCGAAAGAGGTCTCGATCGAAGGTCAGGGCCTGACCGCCGTTGAAAAGATTTTCAACCGCAACGCCCGTGGCGTGACGCCGGGCAAGGTTCTGCACGCTGGTTCGGACGTCCGCGTCAAGGTGAACGTTGTTGGCTCGCAGGACACCACCGGCCCGATGACCGCTCAGGAACTTGAGGCGATGGCGGCCACCGTGATCTCGCCGTCGGTCGATGCCGGTTACCAATCGGGCTGTCACACCGCGTCGGTTTGGGACCTGAAAGCTCAGGCCAACATCCCGCGCCTGATGGCCTTTATGAACAAGTTCGGCCTGATCACCGCGCGTGATCCCAAGGGCGAATATCACGCCATGACCGACGTCATCCACAAGGTGCTGAACGACATCACCGTGTCGGATTGGGACATCATCATCGGCGGCGACAGCCACACCCGCATGTCCAAAGGCGTTGCCTTCGGGGCCGACTCGGGCACCGTGGCGCTGGCGCTGGCCACTGGCGAAGCCACCATGCCGATCCCGGAATCGGTCAAGGTGACCTTCAAAGGCAAAATGGCCGACTGGATGGACTTCCGCGATGTGGTCCACGCCACGCAGGCGCAGATGCTGAAACAGCACGGTGACAACGTCTTCCAGGGCCGGATCATCGAAGTTCACATCGGCACCCTGCTGGCCGACCAAGCCTTTACCTTCACCGACTGGACCGCCGAGATGAAGGCCAAGGCCTCGATCTGTATCTCGAATGACGACACGCTGATCGGCTCGCTTGAGCTGTCCAAATCGCGCATCCAGATCATGATCGACAAGGGCATGGATAACGAAGCTCAGACCCTGCAAGGCCTGATCGACAAAGCCGACAAGCGCATCAACGAGATCAAGTCGGGTGAAAAACCCGCCCTGACCCCGGACGCAAACGCCAAATATTTCGCCGAGGTCGTCGTCGATCTGGACGAAATCGTCGAGCCGATGATCGCCGACCCGGACGTCAACAACGACGACGTCTCCAAGCGCTATACCCACGACACGATCCGCCCCGTTTCCTATTACGGCGGCAACAAGAAAGTGGATCTGGGTTTCGTCGGGTCGTGCATGGTGCACAAGGGCGATATGAAGATCGTGGCCCAGATGCTGAAGAACCTCGAAAAGTCGCAAGGCAAGGTCGAGTTCAAGGCACCGCTGGTGGTCGCAGCCCCGACCTATAACATCATCGACGAGCTGAAGGCCGAAGGCGACTGGGAAATCCTGGAACGCTATTCCGGCTTTGAATTCGACGACCTGATGCCCAAGGCCAAGGCCCGCACCGAATACGAGAACATCCTGTATCTCGAACGCCCGGGCTGTAACCTGTGCATGGGGAACCAGGAAAAAGCAGAAAAAGGCGACACCGTTCTGGCCACCTCGACCCGCCTGTTCCAGGGCCGCGTCGTGGAAGACTCGTCCGAGAAGAAGGGTGAATCGCTGCTGGCCTCGACCCCGGTCGTGGTTCTGTCGGCCATCCTGGGCCGCACGCCCAACCTGGAAGAATACAAGGCCGCTGTCGAAGGCATCGACCTGACCAAGTTCTCGCCGCCGAAGGAAATCCCGGCCACCACGCGCTCGGCCCACTTCTAAGAGCGGCAACAGCGCTGGCCCCTGACTGCGGACGGGGGCCACGGTTCAAACAGTCAAAGGGGCGTCACAGAAATCTGTGGCGCCCCTTTTTGTCGATCCGGCAATGTTCAAATTGGCAGCGATGTCCGTGCTGAATCGCCGTTCTCTCATGGCCGGAACGCGCTGCTCCCGGTCAGAAAATTCAGACCCCTTAAAGGTATGAATCAATTCCGCGCTGCACCCAGTCCGGCGGCGTGCGCTTTTCCAGCGTCTGCTTGTGAGCGAACACACAGATCATTTCCGAGCTGAATTTCGGCGCGCCCGCCTGAAAGGCGTCAACCTGAAAGCTGATCGACGTCACCCCTTGCCGCGAAACACTGACCCGTAGCAAAAGCTTTTCGCGCGGCGTGATCGGTCCGCTGAATTCCATCTTGAAACTGACGAACGGGGTGCCAAAACCCTGATCGACATTCATCTCGAACCAGCCGGGACCGTCCAGCGCGAACTTCCAGAATTCATCCAGCGCCTCAACCGCATAGTTCGTGATCTTGCCGGTGTAGGCGATGCCGGCCGGGTCACAATCGCCGAATGGGACGGTCCGCGTGATCTCGACCGTCTTTCCAACCCGTCTTACATCCATCTCGTTGGTTCCTCACATATTCGGATAGTTCGGGCCGTCACCGCCTTGGGGTGTTGTCCATGTGATGTTCTGGCTTGGGTCCTTGATATCGCAGGTTTTGCAATGCACGCAGTTCTGGAAGTTGATCTGGAACCGCGGGCCGTCCTCGCCCTCAAGCACCTCATAGACCCCGGCCGGGCAATAGCGTTGCGCCGGTTCGGCGTATTTCGGCAGGTTCACCTTGATCGGCACATCCGGGTCGCTCAGCCGCAGGTGGCAGGGCTGGCTTTCCTCGTGGTTGGTCATCGCAAAGCTGACGTTGGTCAGACGGTCAAAGCTCAGCGTGCCGTCCGGCTTGGGATAGTCGATCGGCTTGAACTTCGCCGCCTCGCCCGTCGCCGCCGCATCGGTCTTGCCATGCTTGAGCGTGCCCAAAAGCGACAGCCCCAGCAGGCTGTTCGTCCACATGTCGAACCCGCCCAGACCAAGGCTGGTCAGCAACCCGTATTTCGACCACAGCGGCTTGACGTTGCGCACCGGCCGCAGGTCCTTGCCGATCGGCCCCTTGCGCACCGCATCCTCATAGCCAGACAGATCATCGCCCGACCGCCCCGCCACAAGCGCCGCATGCGCAGCCTCGGCCGCCGCCTTGCCCGACAGCATGGCGTTATGGTTGCCCTTGATCCGCGGCACGTTCACCATCCCCGCCGAGCAGCCCAGCAAGGCACCGCCCGGAAAGGTCAGTTTCGGCAGCGACTGCCAGCCGCCCTCGGAAATCGCCCGGGCGCCGTAAGCCACCCGTTTGCCGCCCTTCAGCAGCGCGGCCACCATCGGGTGATGCTTGAACCGCTGGAATTCCATATACGGGTTCAGATACGGGTTCTCGTAGTTCAGGTGCACCACGAATCCGACATAAACCTGATTGTTTTCCAAATGGTAAATGAACGACCCACCGCCGGCATTCTTGCCCAGCGGCCAGCCCATCGTATGGGTCACCGTCCCAAGCTGGTGCTTGGCCGGGTCGATCTCCCAGATCTCTTTCATGCCCAGCCCGTATTTCTGCGGCGAATGCCCGGCCGACAGGTCGTATTTCGCGATCACCTCTTTCGACAGAGACCCGCGCACCCCCTCGCCCAGCAGCACGTATTTGCCATACAGCACCATCCCCGGCTCATAGCCCGGCCCCGGCGTGCCATCGGCATTCTTGCCGAACTCGCCGGCGATCACGCCTTTGACTTCGCCCGCATCGCCGTAAACCAGTTCGGAACAGGACATGCCGGGGAACACCTCGACGCCCATCTCCTCGGCCTGCTCGGCCATCCAGCGGCAAACATTGCCCATCGAGACGATGTAATTGCCGTGGTTGTTCATCAAGGGCGGCATCGGCCAGTTCGGCACACGGATCTTGCCCGCAGCCCCCAGCATATAGAAATTATCCGCCTGCACCGGCACGTTCAGCGGCGCGCCCCTGGCCTTCCAGTCCGGGATCAGCGCATCCAGACCGCAGGGGTCCAGAACCGCCCCCGACAGAATATGCGCCCCAACCTCGGACCCCTTCTCAAGCACAACAACATTCAGATCCGCATCCAGCTGCTTCAATCGGATCGCAGCACTCAGACCCGCAGGCCCAGCACCAACAATCACAACATCATATTCCATCGACTCGCGTTCAATCGCTGACATCATATCCCCTTTCGAACGGCTTATTTCGCCATTTTCGGTGTATTTGCGTTGCAACAGCGTTACCGCAGCGCAGCGACAAGCGTCAATTGAAAGCCGTCCTGAATTTCGTTAAGTCGCGGCAACACTGTCCTTCTGACGTTACAGGCACTTGCATTCCTTGCGTCCGTCGGGTCAGGTGAGGAAATCCTAACCGAATGGCGCGCCGCTCTGGTCGCGCCATTTGCTAATGTTCGATGAGTGCGATGGAAAAGATACCGATGACCCGCGCGGGTGCGACCGCGCTTGAGGCTGAACTGAAGAATTTGAAATCGGTGGAACGTCCCGCCGTGATCAAAGCCATTGCCGAAGCGCGCGAACATGGCGACCTTTCGGAAAATGCCGAATATCACGCCGCCCGTGAGAAACAGAGCTTTATCGAAGGCCGGATCAAAGAGGTCGAAGGCCTGTTGTCGCTGGCCGATGTCATCGATCCGGCGAAATTGTCGGGCTCGATCAAGTTCGGCGCGACGGTGAATCTGGTCGATGAGGATACCGACGAGGAAAAAACCTATCAAATCGTAGGCGAAGCCGAAGCTGACATCGAAAAGGGCTTGCTGAACATCCGCTCGCCGCTGGCCCGTGCCTTGATTGGCAAAGAGGAAGGTGACAGTGTTGAGGTTAAGACTCCCGGCGGAGAAAAGAGCTATGAGGTTCTGAGCATCCGCTACGTCTAAGGCGTGAGGCCGGGCCCGTTCCGACATGGCAGAGAAAAAGCAAGAAACGCCGATTGAGCTCGGCATTTATGGCCGCAAGGGCAAAAAGGACGGCTTTGCGCCGGCCGATTTGGTCGCCTTGGTGCTCAGCGTGATCTGGCTGTTCGCCTCGGTCGCGTTTTTCGGCTTTGCCAAGGGCGATGGCGGCGGTCTGCGGGTTGATCCGATCACCTTTTTGCTGACCTTTCTGGCGGTCGTCATGCCGGTCGCCCTGATCTGGGTCGGCACCTCGGCGGTGAAAAGCGCCAAGATCATGCGCGAGGAATCGGCCCGCCTGCAGGCGGCGATCGACGCGATGCGCCACACCTATATCCAGCAGCAGCAATCCGCGAATATGGGCGTGCGCCCGACGGTCGAGAAAAAGCTGGATGAAATCGCCGCCGCGCAAAAACAGGCCGAAACCGCGATTGCGACCTTTGCCAGCAGCCGCGTCCGCCCGGCGCCGCAGCCGACGCCAAGCCCGGCCAAGACCGGCGACAGCGATCAGCCGCTTCTGGCGCTGGGAACCCCGGCCGAGGAACTGGCGCCGCCCCTGCCCGCCGAAGATTTCATCCGCGCCCTGAATTTCCCGGAAACCGCCGAGGACAAGGATGGCTTTCGCGCCCTGCGCATGGCGTTGCAGGACCGGCTGGCGGCCAAGCTGGTGCGCTCGGCGCAGGATGTGCTGACCCTGCTTAGCCAGGATGGCATCTATATGGACGACCTGCGGCCCGACCGCGCCCGGCCCGAGGTCTGGCGCAAATTCGCCCAAGGCGAACGCGGTGCCACCGTTGCGGCGCTGGGGGGCGTGCGGGATCGGTCCTGTCTGGCGCTGACCGCAGGCCGGATGCGTCAGGACCCGATTTTCCGCGATGCCGCGCATCATTTCCTGCGCCAATTCGACCGCACCCTGACCGAATTCGAACCCAGCGCCAGCGATCAGGATCTGAACGATCTGGCCGAAACCCGCACCGCGCGGGCGTTCATGCTGTTAGGTCGGGTGTCGGGCACCTTCGACTAAGGCTTAGACCAGCCCGACCTGCGTCAGGATGAAATCCGCCACGGCAGCGGTGTCATCCAGATCGAACACCGGCACCTGCAAGCCCGGCAAGGGCACGTCGCTGGCCACGGCGCGCACAGTCTGTTCCTCGTGTGCGATCAACGGGTTTCCGGTTTCGGCGCGGTGGGCCTCGACCTTGGGATGCTGATCGCGCTTGTAGCCTTCGATCAACACCAGATCGACAGGGGCCAGCCGCGACAGCAGTTCGTCCAGCGTCGGCTCGGGCTCGTCCCGCATCTCATGCATCAGAACCCAGCGGCGACCGGTGGCCAGCAGAACCTCGCGGGCACCGGCCTCGCGGTGGCGAAAGCTGTCCTTGCCGGGACGATCCAGATCGAATTGATGATGGGCGTGTTTGATGGTCGAAACCGAAAAGCCGCGCCCGGTGATTTCGGTCACCAGACGTTCGACCAGCCCGGTTTTCCCTGCATTCTTGTATCCGACAACCCCATAAATCCGCATCACTTTACCCCTGTCAGCAAGGCCTGCGCCTGTGCCAGATCGTCCGGCGTGTTGATATTAAAGAACGGGTCCAGCCCCGGCGCCGGGAACTCGGCCCGCGCCATGCCCTGATCCTGCGCCCAGACCCGCACCCGGCGTGTGCCCGCCGCCAGAGCCGCCCTCAGATCGTCGCGCAGCGCCACAGGCCACAGCCCGAACACCGGGTGCAGGTTGCCATGACTGGCGGCCAATGCGATCGGTGTTCCGGCACTCTCGGCGGCCAGCAGCAACTGCGGCACCAGATCGCCGGGAAAGAACGGCGTATCGACGGCGACGGTCACGATATGATCGGCGCCCTGCGTTGCGGCAAACTCCAGCCCGGCCAAAATGCCCGCCAAAGGCCCGGCGGGATCATTGCCTGCGTCTTTCAGCACCGGCAGGCCAAAGCGTTCAAAACGTGCGGCATCCCCGGCGGCGCTGAGCGCGACGCGGGCCACTTGCGGTTCAAGCCGGTCCAGCACATGCGCCAGCAAAGGCCGCCCGGCCAAGGGCAACAGCGCCTTGTCGCGCCCGCCCATACGGCTGGCTTGTCCGCCGGCAAGGATTAATCCGATTGGCTGCATGGTCCGAACCTGTCGCTGCGTCACCTGCCACGATGTTTGCATCGCACAGTCTGCTGCCGTAATGGCGAAACTACGGGGTCTAGTCTAGGGGCGGGAAATGCCGGGAACCACCGCGAAATCCTACTTTTGGCGCGGCGTGCGCGACGGAGCACCATTTGTTCTGGTGGTCGGGCCGTTTGGCCTGTTGTTCGGCGTGGTCGGCACCGAGGCGGGCCTGAACATCGTCGAGGTCATGGGCTTTTCCATTCTGGTCATCGCCGGAGCCTCGCAATTCGCGGCGGTGCAACTGCTGTCCGACAATGCGCCGACCCTGATCGTGTTGGCGACGGCGCTGGCGGTGAACCTGCGGATGGCGATGTATTCGGCGGCTTTGGTGCCACATCTGGGCGCGGCGCCGCTGTGGAAGCGGGCCTTGATGGCCTATTTTCTGGTGGATCAGTCCTATGCGGTCGGCGCGGTCAAATTCGACACCGAGCCACAGATGACCCTCCAGCAAAAGGTGGCCTATTATTTCGGCATCGTCGCACCGATCTGTCCGAACTGGTATCTGCTGACGCTGGTCGGCGCGCTGGTCGGGAAAAGCATTCCGCCGTCATTCGCACTGGATTTCGCCATTCCGATCACCTTTCTGGCGCTGGTCGCCCCCGGCCTGCGCACCGTGGCGCATGTGGCAGCGGCGACAACGTCGGTCGCGGTGGCGCTGGCGCTGGCGTTCCTGCCCTATAACTCGGGCCTACTGATCGCGGCGCTGGCGGCAATGATCACCGGGGCTCAGGTCGAGCTGTGGACCAAGGGGCGGATGGCATGAGCGGCGATCTGGATACCGGCACGATCTGGCTGACGATCATCGCGCTGGGGATCGGCACCTTTGTGATCCGGTTCTCGTTTCTGGGGCTGATCGGCAACCGGCAACTGCCCGAGTGGGTGCTGCGGCACCTGCGCTATACGGCGGTGGCGGTTCTGCCGGGGCTGATTGCGCCGCTGGTCCTGTGGCCCGCCGCGACCGGAGGCCAGACCGACCCCGCGCGTCTGGCTGCGGCCTTTGTCACGTTGGCGGTCGGCGTCCTGACCCGCAAGGTGCTGTTGGCGATCCTCTGCGGGGCAGGCACATTGTATCTGATGCTGTTCCTGATCGCCTAGCCGCTGCCGATCAACACCCCGGCGGCAAAGACCAAAGCCCCGCCGGCAACCACCTGCAACGCGGCGCGCAGGAACGGCGTATCCATGTATTTCTTCTGAATCCATGCAATCGCCCACAGTTCCACGAACACCACGATCATGGCGATGGTCGTCGCGGTCCAGAAATGCGGGATCAGATAGGGCAGCGCATGCCCCAGCCCGCCCAGCGTGGTCATGACCCCCGCAGCGATCCCGCGTTTCAGCGGCGATCCCCGCCCCGAGATCGAACCGTCATCCGACGCCGCCTCGGTAAAGCCCATCGAAATCCCCGCCCCGACCGAGGCCGCAAGGCCCACAAGGAAGGTCGTCCAGGTGTTCTGCGTGGCAAAGGCGGTGGCGAAAATCGGCGCAAGGGTCGACACCGAACCATCCATCAACCCGGCCAGACCGGGCTGAACCCAGGTCAGCACGAATTGCCGATGCGCGGTGCGGGCCTCGATCTCGCGTTCTTCGACGCCCAGATGTTCCTGCACCAGATGATCGGCGGCATGGGTATGCCCGGCCTCGGCGGCGGCCAGATCGCCCAACAGCTTGCGGGTCTCGGCATCCTGCGTCCGGGCGGCAGCAGATTCATAGAACCGCTGCGCCGTGCGCTCCATCATCTCGGCCTCGTCGCGCATTTTTTCGATGCCAAGGTTCTGCACCAGCCATGCCGGACGCCGCGAATAAAACCCCGTGACGTGTTCGCGCCGGATCAGCGGGATCAGCTTGCCGAAACGTTTCTGGTGCAGCTCGATCAGCAGGCGGCGATGTTCGTCTTCTTCTTCGGCCATGCCGTCGAAAATCTTGGCCGAGTCGGGAAACTCGCCCCGCAGGTTCTCTGCATAGGTGCGATAGATGCGGGCATCGTCCTCTTCAGACGAAATCGCCAGCGCCACAACCTCCTGATCGGACAGATCGGAAAAGCGGCGCTTGGTGTTCATACCGGGAATCATGGCGGTCATTTCTTTCTGTAAGTGCGACAAACCTATTCCCTCACGGGGCAGCATCAAGATGTAATGCGGTCGCATGCTTGCCGAAACTGAACTGGGTAGTTTATAATTAACGGCAGGAGGCGATGGCATGACTGCATTGGCCGAGAAGATCCGCAAAGGACGCAAATTCGATCAGGTGCTTGAAGGCGCCCGCGATATTTTCATGCGCGACGGCTATGAGGGCGCCAGTGTCGATGACATAGCCCGCGCTGCCGGGGTGTCGAAGGCCACGCTTTACAGCTATTTCCCCGACAAGCGGCTGCTGTTTCTCGAAGTCACCCGCAGCGAATGCCTGATCCAGTCGCGCCGCGCGCTGGACCTGATCGACCCCAACGCCCCGGTTGAACACGCGCTTGAAACCGCGGCCCAGCATTTCCTTGGCTTCCTGCTGTCGAATTTCGGTCAAAGCGTCTATCGGCTTGCCGTCGCCGAAAGCGATCGCTTTCCCGAGCTGGGGCAGATGTTCTATGCCTCGGGCCCGCGCCATGTGCGCGAGCAGCTGGCGATCTATTTCCGCGACGCCGCAGAACGCGGCGCGCTTGAGATCGACGATTTCGAACTGGCCTCGGATCAGTTTGCCGAATTGTGCAAGGCCGACCTGTTTTCCAAGCTGGTTTTCGGCGTGCAAAGCAAATTCACCCAGACCGAGATCGACCGGGTCATTCAGGGCGCTGTTCGCATGTTCATGGCCTGCTACGGCCCGCGCGCCTAGTCCAGACGCCGCACTTCCAACTGGTTGCCGACCTGCCGGGTTTCGAACCTTTTCAATACCTTGACCAGATCGCTTAGCTTGCGCTTGCCGTAGCTGCGGGTGTCGAAGTCCGGGTTTTCGGCCGTGATATACTGGCCCAGCTGGCCCAGCGGATACCATTCGTCCTCTTGGTTGATCTTGTCCATCGCGCGCTGGATCAGCTCGATCGCATCCTGCGGCGGGCGCTTGCCGGATTTGACCTCGGGCGCGCCTTTTTGCGGGGTGGGGGCCGGTTCATCGACGATGTTTTCGATCAGGACAAAGCGGTTGCAGACATTGCGCAGGCTGACCGGGGTCTTGCCTTCGCCGATGCCGATCACCTCAAGCCCCTGCTCGCGAATGCGGCTGGCAAGGCGGGTGAAATCGCTGTCCGAGGACACCAGAACAAACCCGTCGAACCGACCGGTGTGCAGGATATCCATCGCGTCGATCACCAGCCCGATGTCGCTGGCATTCTTGCCTTTGGTGTTCGAGGTTTCCTGATAAGCGACAAGGCCCAGTTCGCGCACCTTGGACGACCAGTCGCCCAGATGCGGCGATTTCCAGTCACCGTAAACCCGGCGCAGCGCCGGTTCCCCGAACGAGGTGATCTCGTTCAGGATCGCTTCGGCATGTTTGGCCGGGATATTGTCGGCGTCGATGAGAACCGCCAAAAGCGGGACGTCAGGGCGGGGCATAGAGGTTTTACCTGTGGTGTGCGAAGGG
>NZ_JBFHDW010000013.1:0-18221 GCF_041584535.1 Actibacterium sp.
TGGTGATCGCCGCGCCCCAGACATCGCCGTTCGGCACGATGATCTGCACGTTGTCGGGCGTGGTCAGTTCGGTAAAAAACAACGTGATCGCCGATACGGTGCCGGTTTGCCCGCCGGTTTGCACCACATCACCAACCTTGAACGGCCGAAAGCCGATCAGCATCACACCCGCCGCAAGGTTCGACAACGTGCCCTGCAACGCCAGCCCGATCGCCAGACCCGCCGCACCCAGCAGCGCCACAAGCGAGGTGGTCTCGATGCCAAAGCGGTTCAGGATAAAGATACCCGCCAGCAACAGGATCGCGTATTTGGACAGGCTGCCGAGGAACCGCATCAGGGTCACGTCAAAGCGCGGGTTCTTGTCCGGCAGGGCAGTGATCCGGCGCCGCACCCGCCCGCTAAGCCACAGCGCGACGATCAGAATGACGAAAGCCGAGACCACATTCAGGCCCAGTTCCAGAACCCACGGCAGGTTCTCTTTCACCACGGCCTCAAGGTCGGTCAGGGTTATTTCCATGAAAACAAATCCATTTTCTGTGCAAGTTCGACGTCTTTCACGGTCAGACCGCCCGCGTCATGGGTGGTTAACGTGACCTCGACCCGATTGTAAACATTCGACCAATCGGGGTGATGGTCCAGACGCTCGGCCACCAGGGCCACGCGGGTCATCCAGCCGAAAGCGGCGGAAAAATCGGCAAAGCGAAAGGTTTTGCTGATCGCGGCGGCATCGGGGGCAAGGCTCCAACCTGTTGCCAGCAGGTGGTCGATCTTGGCAAGCGTGTCTGGGGTCATTGATCGTGTCCTCCGGTTTTGCGGAACGGGCCATAGCTGGTCAGGATTTCGATATCCTCGCCTACGGCGGCGCGTTCGGCGGCAAGAAAGCGTTCGACCGCGTCCGACAGGCCCGGATCGGCGATCCAGTGCAGCGAATGGGTTTCCACCGGCAAATAGCCGCGCGCCAGCTTGTGTTCACCCTGCGCCCCGGCCTCGACCCGCGCAAGGCCGTGGGCGATGGCATAGTCGATGGCCTGATAATAGCAGGCCTCGAAATGCAGGCAGGGGTGATCCTCGACCGCGCCCCAATAGCGGCCGAACAGGGTGTCGCGCCCGATGAAATTCAGTGCCCCGGCGATGGGGATGCCGTCGCGCTCGGCCAGAACCAGCAGGATGTCGTCGCGCAGGGTCTGGTGCGCGATGTCAAAGAAGGCGCGGGTCAGATAGGGCGTGCCCCATTTGCGCGCGCCGGTGTCCTGATAGAACCGCCAGAACGCATCCCAATGCGCGGGCTGGATCTGATCGCCGGTCAGGGCGCGGAGGGTGCCGCCAAAGGCCTGCGCCGTGGCGCGTTCCTTGCGGATGGTCTTGCGCTTGCGCGAAGACAGCGCGGCAAGGAAATCGTCAAAGCTGGCGTAATCCGCGTTTTCCCAATGGTATTGCTGCCCGATGCGCGGCAGCAGCCCGATTTCCGCGCCCGCCTGGGCTTCATTTCCGGTGCAAAAGGTGATGTGCAGCGAGGACAGCCGATTGTTCGCCGTCAACTGCACCGCACCCTGCGCCAAGGCGGTGGGGGCGGTGGTCTCGAACCCCGGGCGGGCCAACAGGCGGCGTCCGGTGACCGGGGTAAAGGGCACGGCGATTTGCAGCTTGGGATAATAGCGCCCGCCAGCGCGCTCATAGGCGTTGGCCCAGCTGTGGTCGAAGATATATTCGCCCTGACTGTGCGATTTCACATAGGCCGGGGCGACGCCGATCACCTGATCCTGCACCCGCGCGACCAGATATTGCGGCGCCCAGCCGGTGCCCGGCCCGACCGAGCCGCTTTGCTCAAGCGCCAGCAGGAACCGATGGGTGGTGAACGGGTCAATCGGGCGGCCGCCGCCCGCGGCCTCGGGGCAGGCGCAGGCATCCCAATCCTGCGCCGAAACGGCGGCAAGGCTGGGAAAGACGCTGATTTCGACGGTGTGTTCCGGCATAGGCCCTGACTGTGTTGCGCTGTGTCTAATAGGTGGGCCGTCCGCAGGCCGGGTCAAGCGCCGGGCAGCGCGGCGGCATAGCCTTCGAACGTGATGTTATCCGCGACTTTGCGGGCTTCAGCTTCGGCCTGGGCCGAGCGCACTGTCCAGCACAGAACCGGGACCTTGCGCGATTTCAGCGCCGTAATGGCGGGATTGCCCAGATCGCTGACATTATGGCTGACAAAGCTGGCATCCACCGCGTCGAAATCAGGAATGTCGCGCAGGCGGTCGCGGGTGGCGGCGGGCAACAGCGGCCAGTCCTCGGCCCGATAGGCGCAGGTGGTCAGGCCGCGCGGGCGGTCGGGCACCAGCCCGGCCAGTGCCGCCACCGAAAACGGGTTGAACGACATCAGGGCCACGTCGCCCGCATAGCCGCGCAGGGCCTCGGCCACGGCGGTTTCCAGCGCGCCGATTGCCGGGCCCATGGCGCCGTCCTGATCCTTAAGCTCGACCAGCACCGGCACCCGGCCCGCGACCTGGGTCAGCACCTGCGACAGGGTTGGAATGCCGGATGCGCCTCCGGTCAGGGTCAGCGTGCCCAGATCACCGGCGCTGCGCTGGCTGACCGCGCCCGCCACGCCGGTCAGGCGCTTGAGGTCGTAATCGTGAAACACCATCGCCACCCCGTCGGACGAGGGCTGAACATCGACCTCGATCCCGTAACCGGCTTTGATCGCGGCGCGGATGGCCTCAAGCGAATTCTCGGGCCGTCCCTGCGCGCGGTCATGCAGGGCGCGATGCGCCAGCGGGATCGACAGAAAGGCCGGGGGCAGCGGGGTCATGCGATTTGAAAGATCGCTTCGATTTCGACCGCGACGCCAAACGGCAGCGATGCCGCGCTGACCGCCGAGCGCGAATGCCGCCCACGGTCGCCCAAGGCCTGAACAAGAAAGTCCGAAGCGCCGTTGATCACCTTGGGCTGGTCGCCGAATTCGGGTGTCGAGTTGACGAACCCGGTCAGTTTGACCACGCGCACCAGCCGTTCGATATCGCCGGCGCAGGCGGCTTTCAGTTGCGCCAGCAGGCTGATCGCACAAAGGCGGGCGGCGGCGGCACCGTCTTCGACCGTCATGTCCGCGCCCAGCTTGCCGGTCAGCATCTTGCCGTCGCTGGCCGGGATCTGCCCCGACACGAACACCAGATCGCCAACGGTGACATAGGGCACGTAATTGGCGGCGGGGGCCGGGGCGTCGGGCAGGGTGACGCCCAATTCGGCAAGGCGGGATTCGATCGGTCCGGGCATTTCGGGTCTCATTCGGTTGGGGTTGAGGTCACGCTAGCCGCGCCGGATCGCCGGGAAAACCGGAAAATCAGGTCTCGCGGAAGGCGCGGTTGAAATAATCGGCCAGCGGTTTCAGCAGATAGGCCAAAGGCGAGCGATCAGCGGTGCGCATAAAGGCCTCGACCGGCATGCCGGGCAGGATTTTCTTGTCGCCAAGCTTTGCCGCCTCGCCGGGGTCCAGCTCGATCTCGGCGCTGTAATAGCTGGCATTGGTGCGATCATCGGTAAAGGCGTCGGCCGAGATTTGCAGCACATGCCCGGTCAGTTGCGGGGTCGTGCGGCTGGCAAAGGCGGCAAAGCGCAGGCTGACCGGCTGGCCGACGAAAATCTCATCGACGTGGATCGGCTCGATCCGCACGTCGATCACCAGCGGCCGGTCCTGCGGGATCAGATACAGCACCGGGTCGGCGGCGCGGATCACCGCGCGTTCGGCAAAGACCGACAGGCCATAGACCACGCCCGACAGCGGCGCCCGGATTTCCAGCCGTGCCAGTTGCGCGCTGAGTGCGGTGCGGCGTTCGGCCAGTTCCAGTTCGCGATATTGCAGGTCGCGCAGGCGCGAGATTGCCTCTTCGCGGCGCGAGGTGCCCAGTTGCAGCATGGCGATGCCGATTTCGGTCATCCGGCCCCCGGCCTGTGCGGCATTCGCGGTCAATTCGCCGACCTGCCCCATCAGCCGCGCCTCTTCGCGTTGCAGCGACAACACGCGCGAAGACTGCGCCAGCCCCTTGTCCAGCAGGCTTTGCTGATCGGTCAGTTCCTGCTGGATCAGGTCAAGCTGACGCACCAGCGCTTGTTGCTGGGCGGTGATGCCGCGCACCTGATCGGCGATCTGGGCGCGTTGCTTTTCCAACTGTTCCAGCGCGCGGGCGTTGCTGTCGTTGCGGGCGGCGAACAGGCGGGTCTGGCCCTGAACCAGATCGGCAACCTCGGGGTTGGTCGCGGCGAGCTCAAGCAATTCGCGGTCGAAGGTCAGGGTCGTGCGGTCGTCTTGTTCAGCCTCAAGGCGGGCGCGACGGGCCATCAGTTCGAAAAGCTGGTTCTCGACGATGGTCAGTTCCGATTGCAATTGCGTCGGGTCCAGCTTGATCAGAACCTCGCCCGCCGACACCAGCTGACCCTCGCGGATCAGCACGGCCTGCACCACGCCGCCATCGGGGTGTTGCACCACCTGACGGTTCTGTTCGACCTGCACCCGGCCCGGCGCGACGATCGCCCCGGCGATGTTCGAGGTCACAGACCACAGGCCAAAACCGCCAACCAACAAGGCCAGGGCGACAAAGCCGATCAACAGCGGCGTCCGGGCCGACCATGACGGGGTCATGTGACGCCTCCTCCACCTTGGGCGCGCTGGATGTCGGCATGGTTGCGCACGGTGCTGCGCAGCACCTCGTCGCGCGGGCCAAAGGCCTTGGCCAGCCCGCCATCCAGCAGCAGCAACAGGTCGCATTCCTGAATCGCGGCCGGGCGGTGGGCCATGATCAGCACCGATTTTCCTTCGGATTTCATTTGCCGGATCGCAGCGTTCAGCGCCACCGAGCCATCATTGTCGAGGTTCGAATTCGGCTCGTCCAGCACCAGAATCGCCGGGTCGCCATACATCGCGCGGGCCAGACCGATGCGCTGCATCTGGCCGCCCGACAGCCGACCTCCGGTGGCGCTGACGCGGGTGTCATAGCCTTGGGGCAGGCGCAGGATCATGTCGTGGGCGGCGGCCTTTTTCGCGGCTTCGACCACTTTGGCGGCATCGGGTTGCGGCGCCAGCTTAGCGATGTTTTCCGCGATAGTGCCGTCGAACAGGCTGACCCGTTGCGGCAGATAGCCGATGTGCTGGCCCAGAATATCCGGGTCGTATTGGTCCAGCGTCGCGCCATCCAGCCGCACCCGACCCGCGGCGGGCCGCCACATGCCGGTCAGGGCGCGGGCCAGTGTCGATTTGCCGGCCCCCGAGGGGCCGATCACGCCGACCGCCTGACCGGGTTTGACGACAAAGCTGACCATGCGCAGCGCGGCCTGGGTTTCGCCGGGCGGGATCACCGTCAGTTGCTGAACTTCCAGCAGGGCTTTGGGTTTCGGTAACGAGGTGCGGGCCGGTTCTGTCGGGAAATCCTCAAGCAGCTTGCCCAGATCGGACCAGCCCTTGACCGCCGCCTGCAACAGCGTCCATTGGCCGATCACCTGCTCGACTGGGGCCAAGGCGCGGCCCAGCAGGATCGACGCTGCGATCATCGCGCCCGCCGTCATCTCGCCGCGCAGCACCAGCCACGCCCCCAGCGCCAGCATCGCCGATTGCAGGAACAGCCGGAAGGTTTTCGATACCGTGGTAAAGCCACCGGCCCGATCCTGCGTGCCGATCTGCGCCGCCAGCGCCCCTTGCCGCAGCGATTGCCAACGGCTCAGGGCCGCACCCTGCATCCCAAGGCTGCGCACAGTTTCGGCATCGGCGCGCAGGTGCTGCGCCAGAACGTCGGCGCGGGCGGCGGCCATCGCCGCCTCTTGCACCGAGGTGCGGGTGCGCATCTGGTTCAGCAGGGCCACACCGACCAGAACCGCGCCGCCCAGAATGGCCAGACTGCCCAGATAGGTGTGAAACACAAAGATCCCGGCCAGAAAGAACGGCGTAAAGGGAATGTCGAAGAACGACAGCATCACCGGCGAGCCGATCAGCCGCTGCACCGCGTCCAGATCGCGTTGCGGCGCCGAGGGTTTCTGATCGCGCTGCCCCATTGATGCCTGTTTCAGCGCCGCCGCGAACACCCGACCGTCCAGACCGCTTTGGAACCGGGCGGCGACACGCGCCATCACCCGGCCACGGGCGTAATCCAGCAGGCCCATCATCAGATACAGGAACGACACCAACACAAACAGCGCGGTCAGGGTTTCCTCGGACCGGCTGCCCAACACGCGGTCATAGACCTGAAGCATGAACAACGGCCCGATCAGCATCAGCATGTTGACGAACACACTGAACAAAAGCGCCGAGCCCAACAGCCGGTTCGAGCCGCGCCGCGCTGCGCGCAATTCAGCCAAGCCGGGCGTTATATCGGGTTTGTGCATTGCCAAGGTGCGCTGCTCTCTCATAATTTACCGACGATACCCCGACTATGTCACATCAGGGCCACATCCGCCGGGCAGAAATGTCGCGGTGCTCTGGGTTTCTGGATTCATATTACTATGTTGCGGGAAACTATGAAGTAACGCTTTAGATTGCCATTGTTTTTTGAAGGCAGCCCGGAATGCACGCACTAAGACCCATCGCTGTTTTGACTGTCGTCGCGACCTTGTCGGCCTGCGCGACTCCGCAGGGTGGTGGGGAATTCCCTGATCCCTATGAAGAGCAGAACCGTCAGGTCCACGAATTGAACGTGGCGCTGGACCGGGCGCTGGTCGGGCCTGCGTCGCAGGTTTACGGCGGGGTTATCCCTGCCCCGGTGCGGTTGGGCGTCACGAATTTCGCCTCGAACCTGACCCTGCCGGGCACGGTGGTCAACGATCTGCTGCAAGCCAAGATCGGGGATGCCTTTGCCAATACCGGACGCTTTGTTCTGAACACGGTCGCCGGTCTGGGCGGGATCTTTGACCCGGCCTCGGTCATCGGTCTGGACGAGCGCCGCACCGATTTCGGCGAAACCCTGCATGTCTGGGGCGTGGGCGAGGGCAATTATATCGAATTGCCGGTGCTTGGCCCGTCGACCGAACGCGATTTCGTCGGCATGCTTGTGGATTTCGCGATGAACCCCACATGGTTACTGCACCATCCCGAAAGCCATATCGCCACCGGCGTCGCGGTCACTGCCAAGCTGGGGCAGCGGTATCAATATTCGGATACGATCGATTCCATCCTGTATGAAAGCGCCGACAGCTATGCGCAGGCGCGGCTGTTGTATCTGCAAAGCCGCCGGTTCCAGTTGGGTGGTGACGACGAACTGACCTATTCCGATCCCTATTCGGATCCTTACGCCGACCCTTATGCCGATCCTTATGAGGCCACCGATGCCCAGTAACCCGTCTCGTCGTGTTTTTGTTCAAATGGCTATCGCCGCCGGTCTGGTTCCGCTTGCGGGTCCGGCGCTGGCGCTGACCACCGCTCAGGCCGAGGCGCTGATCGACAATCTGGTCGCGGATATCAATGCCGTGATCAACTCGGGCAAGAACGAAGCGGCGATGTATGTCGAATTCGAGCGCATTTTCCAGACCTATGCCGACGTGCCGATCATCGCGCAATCGGCGCTGGGCATTGCCGCCCGCAGCGCCTCGGCCGCGCAGATGCGGGCGTTTACCGTGGCGTTCCAAGGCTATATCTCGCGCAAATACGGCAAGCGGTTTCGCGAATTCATCGGCGGGCGGCTTGAGGTCAAGGGCGCCAAGGCGATCAAAAGTTTCCACGAGGTGAAAACCACGGCCTATCTGCAAGGCGAGGCACCGTTCGAGGTGACCTTCCTTGTCTCGGACAAAAGCGGCCGCGATCTGTTCTTCAACATGTTCATCGAAGGCGTGAACATGCTGGCCTCGGAACGGACCGAGATCGGCGCCATGCTGGACCGGAACCACGGCGATATCGACGCCCTGACCCGCGATCTGCGCACGGCTGGCTGATCAGCGGTTCCGCAGCAGCGACCGAAGCACGTCAATCAACGCCCGCTCGGCCTGACCGTCACGGCGGCGGCGCGAGTTGTTGTTCGGCACCTGGCGCGACGTATCCTGACCCGCTTCGACCTCGGCCGGAATATCCATCGGCAGCGGCCGGGGCGGCAGGCCCTCGGTCACGCGCAGCATGGTTTCGCGCCATATCTCGGCAGGCAGGCCACCGCCGGTGACACCTTTCAGCGGCGTGTTGTCGTCATAGCCCATCCAGACACCGGTGACATATTCGGCGGTAAAGCCGATGAACCACGCGTCGCGCGCCGCTTGTGTGGTGCCAGTCTTGCCCGCGACCTGACGATCCGGCAGCTTGGCCCGCTGGCCCGAGCCGCGCTCGACCACCTGCGTCATCATATAGGTCAGGCTGCGGGCGGCTTTTTCCGAGATCACCCGCTCGCCCATGCCGCCTTCTTGTCCGATCAGCGGTGTGTTGTCGCCTTGCAAGCGCAATTCAGTCAGGCCATAGGGCGTGACGCTGAGGCCGCCGTTCAGGATGCCGGCATAAGCGCCGGTCATCTCGATCAGGGTCGATTCCGACGCACCAAGCGCCAGCGCCGGCCCAACGGCCAAATCGCTTTTGATGCCGAAATCGGCGGCGATCTTGCGGACGTTTTCACGGCCCACCGATTCAGACACCCGGATCGCCGGAATGTTCAGCGATTGCGCAAGGGCTTCGGTCAGGGTGACGCGGCCATAGAATTTGCTGGTATAGTTCTTGGGCGTGTACGGCCCCGAGCCGGGAACATCGATGGTGATCGGTTCGTCCACCACGGTGGCATTCGGGGTAAAGCCCAGATCCAGCGCCGCCGCATAGACGAACGGCTTGAACGCCGACCCGGTTTGCCGCAGCGCCATGGTCGCGCGGTTGAACGCGCCGGAAACCTTGGTCTGGCGCCCGCCGACCATCGCCCGCACCGCGCCATCGGCGGACATCACGATAATCGCGACCTCAGCCTTGGAGCCCTCTTTGACCTTGTTCTCGAAAATATAGGCCAGCGCGTCTTCGGCGGCGGTTTGCAGGCGCGGGTCAAAGGTGGTGCGGATGATCACGTCTTCGGTGGTGTCGCGGGTCAGGAAGGACGGCCCGGCCTCCATCACCCAATCGGCGAAATAGCCTCCGGCGCGGGCAGCGGCGGCTTCGGACAACTGGGCCGGATGCGCGCGCGAGAAATCGGCCTGGGCCGGGGTCAGGTATTTCTGTTCTTCCATCAGGCCGATGATCAGGTTGGCCCGGTCCTGTGCGCGCTTCAGGTTGCTGGTCGGCGCATAGGTTGACGGCGCTTTCAGCAGCCCGGCCAGCATCGCCGCTTCCGAGGCGTTCACCTGATTGGCGGATTTGCCGAAATAGCGCTGGCTGGCGGCCTCGAACCCACGTGCCCCGGCGCCCAGATAGGCGCGGTTCAGATAGATCGTCAGGATTTCGTCCTTGCTGTAACGCAGCTCCATCGCCAGCGCATAGACCGCCTCTTTCAGCTTGCGTTGCAGGGTGCTGCGGCGGCAGTCGGCCTCATAGGCACTTTCGGATTTCCAGCGGTCAGCGTCATAGGGAACGCCAAGGCACAACAGCTTGGCGGTTTGCTGGGTGATGGTCGAGCCACCGTTGCCCGACAGCGGCCCCCGGCCTTCGCGCAGGTTGATGCGGACGGCGCTGGCAACGCCGCGCGGGCTGACGCCGAAATGGTGGTAAAAGCGTTTGTCCTCGGTGGCGACCACGGCATTCTTCAGCACCGGCGCGACCGTGTTGGTGGTGATCTGACCGCCGAACTGATCGCCGCGCCACGCAAAAATATCGCCATCGCGATCCAGCAACGTGACCGAGCCACGGGTGCGGCCATCCAGCATCTCAGACACCGGAGGCAGGCCCATGGCAAAAAATCCCACGGCCAGCGCAAGAAGAATCACCACGACAAGGCCGACTCGCCAAGTTGCGGTCCAGATCAGATGACCGATCCAGCCGAAAAGGCGGCGAACCATGCCAACAAAACCTTTGCGTTGCGGCGCTGCTTTGCGTTTCCGCGCCGGTTTCGCTGGTTTTTTAGGCTTTTTCGCCGTTTTTGCCTTGGCCCGCGTCGGCCGCCTTTCGGCGACGAGTGGGGGTCTGCGTCCGCCTGTGTTACCCATGTAACTACCGATACGTTAACTGCTCGTTCCTAATAGTTAGTTTACCTTGGCCCGGATGTTTAGGCAGGGAATGCCCTGTTTATGCCTTTATATTTCGCACAAAAAATAATCAAAGCCCCCAATTTGTGCAAAAATTGTGCATGTCTTTTGGTTTTGCCCCTATTCAGGCTGGTCAGAATTCTTGTGCGGATGCAGCAAAACAGCCCTTCTTGCCCGGTGAAATCCCCGCAGGGTGACCTGCCAACCGGAAGGGTAATGACGTGAAATTGATCATTGCAGCAATCAAGCCGTTCAAGCTGGAGGAGGTCCGGGAAGCCCTGACCTCGATCGGTGTGCGCGGCATGATGGTGACCGAGATTAAAGGCTTTGGCTCGCAGTCCGGCCACACCGAAATCTACCGCGGCGCTGAATATGCCGTGAACTTCGTCCCGAAAGTGAAACTTGAGATCGTTGTGTCGGACGCCATGGCCGACCAGGTGGTCGATACGATCACCAGCACTGCCAAAACCGACAAGATCGGCGACGGCAAGATCTTTGTTCTGGACGTCAATCAGGCCGTTCGTGTTCGCACGGGCGAGAGCAATGAAGACGCGCTGTAATCGCGACGCAAGAAGGAATGCAATGAAATGAAAAACCTGTCGAAATTTGGTCTGGCTGCGGCGCTGATGGCGCTGCCCAGCGTCGGCCTGGCGCAAGACGCCACCGAAGTGATGGAAAAGGGCGACGTCGCGTGGATGATGACCGCGACGCTGCTGGTTCTGTTCATGATTATCCCGGGTCTGGCCCTGTTCTACGGTGGTCTGGTTCGCTCGAAAAACATGCTGTCGGTCCTGATGCAGACCACCTCGATCGCGGCCATGGTCATGGTGATCTGGGTTCTTTGGGGCTATTCGTTCGCCTTCGGCGGCGGCACCAGCCCGTTCTGGGGCGGCATGGGCAAAGTGTTCCTGTCCGGCGTGTCGATGGACTCGATGGCGGCCACCTTTACCGATGGCATCGTTATCCCGGAATTCCTGTTCATTGCCTTCCAGATGACCTTTGCGGCCATCACCCCGGCGCTGATCATCGGTGCCTTTGCTGAGCGCGTGAAATTCGGCGCGCTGATGGTGTTCACGGCCCTGTGGGTGACGCTGGTCTACTTCCCGATCGCACACATGGTTTGGGACGGCGCTGGCCTGATCTTCAACCTTGGTGGCGGCGTCGGCGCGATCGACTTTGCCGGTGGCACCGTGGTTCACATCAACGCTGGTATTGCTGCGCTGGTCGGCTGCCTTGTGATCGGTCCGCGTGTTGGCTTTGGTAAAGAGAACATGGCTCCGCACTCGATGACCCTGACGCTTGTTGGCGCGGCCATCCTGTGGGTTGGCTGGTTCGGCTTCAACGCTGGTTCGAACCTCGAAGCCAACGGTGGCGCTGCTCTGGCGATGATCAACACCTTCGTTGCGACCGCTGCTGCGATCCTGGCCTGGAACATCATCGAGAAATTCACCCGCAAGCATTCGTCGATGCTGGGTGCGGCCTCGGGTATGGTTGCCGGTCTGGTTGCGATCACCCCCGCTTGTGGCACGGTTGGCCCGGTTGGCGCGATCTTCCTCGGCGCTCTGGCTTCGGTTATCTGCTACTTCTTCGTGGCCGTCGTGAAATCGAAGTTCGGCTATGACGACAGCCTGGACGTGTTCGGCATCCACGGCATCGGCGGCATCATCGGCGCTGTCGGCACCGGCTTCCTGTCGGCTGAATCGCTGGGCGGCACCGGTGTGTGGGCTGACACGGTTCGCGCACAGGTCATGATCCAGATCGAAGCTGTGCTGATCACCATCGTCTGGAGCGGCGTGATCTCGTTCATCCTGTTCAAAGTTGTAGATGTGCTGATGGGTCTGCGCGTCGAAGAACAGGAAGAGCGTCAAGGTCTGGACCAAACCAGCCACGGCGAATCGGCCTACAACAGCTGATCCAAATCCGGATCACCCTGATCCAGAACCCGGGCGTTCGCGCCCGGGTTTTTTGTTGGGAAACACCCGAAAGCGCGGCGCGCGTGGGCGCGGTTGGATTTGAGTATTTAGACCAAGAAAAAGATGCGGTCAGAGCCCGGCGGCAACGATGGTGCGGGCCACGGCGGGAACCGCGTCTTTGGTCAGCCCGGCGATGTTGATCCGGCTGTCCCCGATCATATAAAGCCCAAATTCGTCGCGCATGGTGGCGACCTGTTCGGGGCTGGCGCCAAGGCGCGAGAACATGCCGCGATGCTGGGCGATAAAGCCGAAGCGATCCGAGCCGGTGAGGCGGCGCAGTTCCTGAGTCAGCAACCCGCGCAGGGTGACCATGCCGCTGCGCATTTGCTCCAGTTCGTCCATCCACAGGCGGCGCAGGTCGGGATCGTTCAGGATCATCGTCACCAGCCGCGCACCATGATCGGGCGGGAAGCTGTAGGTCATGCGGTTAAGGTTGGTAAGGTTGCCCTGAGCGCGGGTCTGATCAGCGGCATCGCCAAGCGCCAGCAGCACCCCGGCGCGTTCGCGGTAGAGGCCGAAATTCTTGGAACAACTGGCGGCGATCAGGACTTCGGGGCAGGTTTCAGCGATCAGGCGGGTCGGTGCGGCGTCGGCCTCGACCCCGTCGCCAAAGCCCTGATAGGCCAGATCGACCAGCGGCAGCGCGCCGCGATCGGCCAACAGGTGGGCCAGTTCACGCCAGTCCTCCGGGGTCAGGTCCGCGCCGGTCGGGTTGTGGCAGCAGCCATGCAGCAGCACCACGTCGCCGGGCCTGAGGTCGGACAGGCTATGCGTGAGCGCGGCGAAATCAACGGCGCGGGTTTCCGGGTTGAAATAGGCGTATTCCAGCATGGTTATGCGCTGGTAGCCGATCATCGCAGTGTGATTGGCCCAGGTTGGCGACGGCACCCAGATGCGTGCGTCGGGGTGGGCGCGGCGGATCAATTGCAGCGCGATATTGACCGCGCCAGACCCGCCGACTGTGCCGGCTGCGGCAATACGGTGCAGCGGGGCGTCGGCGCCGAGGATCAGCTTGGCCATGGCCTGATGAAAGGCCGGGTCGCCTTCGAGTGCGACATAGGATTTCGTGGTCTCGGCCTGCAAAAGCCGGGTTTCGGCCTGTTTGACCGCCTGCATGATCGGGGTTTCGCCCGCGGCATTGCGATAGACGCCGACGCCCAGATCGATCTTGTCCGGGCGCGGATCATCGCGGAATTGAGCCATCAGTTGAATGATAAAGTCAGGCGCCTGTTCGGGCAGGTCTGACAGATAGCGGGTCATCCCTTGGCGACTTTCAGATCGCTGAACATGCCCCATTCCGCCCACGAGCCATCATAGACCGCATGGTTCGGCTGGCCCATCCGCTCCAGCGCAAGGCTGAGCATGGCGGCGGTCACGCCCGAGCCGCAGGTGGTGATCGCCGGTTTCGAGATATCGACACCGGCGCCTGAGAACAGCGATTTCAGATCGGTGACCGTTTTCATCGTGCCATCGGCGTTCAGCAGGCTGGAGAACGGCACGTTCTTCGAGTTCGGAATATGGCCCGAGCGCAGGCCGGGGCGGGGCTCTTCAACCTCGCCGCGGAACCGTTCGGCGGGGCGAGCGTCGATGATTTCATAATCGCCCAGCTTCGAGGCGGCGGCGACCTGGGTCACGTCCTTGATCAGGCTGGCCTGACGGCGCACCGTCATGTGGCGGTCCTTAACCATCGGCGGCATGTCTTCGACCGGGCGGCCTTCGGCCTGCCATTTCGGGAAACCGCCATCCAGAACCGCAACATCGGTCTTGCCCATCAGGCGGAAGGTCCACCACACGCGCGGCGCCGAGAACATGCCCGCGCCGTCATAGATCACCACCTGATGGCCGTCACCGACGCCCATCGCGCGCATCCGGCTCATGAATTTTTCCACCGGGGGCGCCATATGCGGCAGTTCCGAGCGCTGATCGGAAATCTCGTCGATATCAAAGAACCGGGCGCCGGGGATATGCGCGGCGTCATATTCGGCGCGGGCATTGCGATCCGAATCCGGCATATACCACGAGGCATCCAGAATCCGCAGATCGGGGTCGTGCAAATGCGCCGCCAGCCAGTCGGTCGAAACAAGCGTTTGCGGATCGTCAATGAGCATATTGGCCTCCGGTGTGTGCTATCTGAACCTGATTAAAGCCGGGCGTCCGATGTGGCAAGCACTGTGGCGGATTCACCGGGAAGACCTAAGGACTAGTCGCCGTGCCGCAGCAGGCGGGCCTTTTGCCGCTGCCAGTCGCGCTTGGCCTCGGTTTCGCGCTTGTCCTGGTTCTTTTTGCCTTTGGCGATGCCGATCTTCAGCTTCACGACGCCCTTGTGGTTGAAATACATGACCAGCGGCACAAGGGTCATACCCTGACGCTGGGTGGCATTCCACAGGCGCGACAATTCCTTGCGTGACACCAGCAGCTTGCGCTTGCGGCGTTCCTCGTGGCCCCATGTCTTGGCCTGTTCATAGGGCGCGATATAGCTGTTGATCAGCCACAGTTCGCCATCTTCGACCGAGGCATAGCTTTCAGCGATATTGGACGAGTTCTGGCGCAGCGATTTGACCTCGGACCCTTGCAGCATGATGCCGCATTCAAGGTCGTCCTCGATCGCGTAATCGTAACGCGCCCGCCGGTTTTCGGCGATGATCTTGTAATTGGGGTCAGACTTAGCATTGGCCATGGTGCGGCTTTATATGGTGTGCGGCGGGGGCGTGCCAAGGGGCAAAGAAAAGGGCCGCCCGGAACGAGCGGCCCGTTATCGTGTTCTGGTGCCGGTCTTAGTCCAGCAGGCCGGCGTGGCGCATGGCCGCGTCGATCCGGGCGGCGGTGGCCTCGGTCACCGTGGTCAGCGGCGAACGCACCGAGTTTTCGATCCGGCCCAGACGCGACAGCGCATATTTCGCGCCCGCAACCCCCGGTTCAAGGAAGATCGCGATATGCAGCGGCATCAGCCGGTCCTGAATTTCCAGCGCCTTGGCATAGTCGCCTTGGGCCATCGCGTTTTGCAGGCTGGCGCACAGCGCCGGCGCCACGTTGGCGGTGACCGAGATACAGCCGACGCCGCCTTGGGCGTTGAACCCGTGGGCCGTGGCGTCTTCGCCCGAGACCTGAATGAAATCCGGGCCGCAGGTGATGCGTTGATGACAGACGCGGGCCAGATCGCCGGTGGCATCCTTGACGCCGATGATCCGCGGCAGTTTCGCCAGTTCACCCATCGTTGCCGGGGTCATATCCACGACCGAGCGGCCGGGGATGTTATAGATCACGATCGGCAATTCGCAGCAGTCATGCGCGGCGGTAAAATGCGCGATCAGCCCGGCTTGGGTGGGCTTGTTGTAATAAGGCGTCACGATCAGCGCCGCATCGGCACCGACCGAATGGGCGTGCTGCATTAGCGCGATGGTTTCAGCGGTGTTGTTCGACCCGGCCCCGGCAATCACCGGCACGCGGCCAGCGGCGGTTTTGACCACGGTTTCAACCACGGCTTCGTGCTCGGCATGGCTCAGGGTCGGGCTTTCGCCCGTGGTGCCGACGGGCACAAGACCGGTCGAGCCTTGCTCGATCTGCCAATCAACCAGCGCCTTCAGCGCATCGTGATCCACAGCGCCGTTCTTGAACGGCGTCACCAGGGCTGGAATGGACCCTCTGATCATGACACGCTTCCTCCTGTGCTCAGGTATGCTGGGCTGAGTCGCCCGTTTCAAACGCGGCGGACCCTATCCCGGGCCGCTCGTGTTGCCAAGTTTGTGTGTTGAGCCTGATAGGGCGAAGTGCGAGATTTGGCAAACTATCCTTACGGAAAAAATCATGCGGTTGGTCTTGTCAGTGTGTCTGGGTGCGAGTTTGGCCCTGTGGTCGGGTTTGCCAGCCCGGTCCGAGCCGGTTCTGGTCGATATCATGCAGGCCGTCCGGGCCGACGAATGGGACAAGGCGCGCATTCTGGCCCGGCCTCAGGGGCAGATCGCCCTGGACATCGTCGATTGGCGGGCGTTGCGGGCCGGGCAAGGGGTGTTCGACGACTATCTGCGGTTTTTGTCGCGCAATCCTGACTGGCCGGGGCTGGACCGGGTGCGCGCGCAGGGCGAGGGATTGATTCCCGACGGTGCCGCGCCTGCCGATGTGATCCGGTTCTTCGCCGATGCCGCACCGCTGACCGGACAGGGCGGCGTGCGGCTGGCGCTGGCGCTGGCGGCGACGGGGCGCATGGGCGAGGCTCAGGCGCAGGCGGCGCTGACATGGGTCAGCCTGCCGTTGTCCGAGACTGATCAATCGCGCCTGCTGGCGGCCTTTGGCCCGCAGTTGAAACCACTGTCTCAGACCCGGCTGGACACGATGCTGTGGCGGGGCGAAACCGGCGCGGCGCGGCTGATGCTGCCCTTGGTCGATGACGGCTGGCGCAAACTGGCCGAGGCGCGTCTGGCGCTGCGCGGCTCGGAACCCGGTGTCGATACGCGGATCGCGGCGGTGCCTGCGGCGCTGGCGGACGATCCGGGGCTGGCTTATGAGCGATTCCTGTGGCGGCTGCGCAAGGGCCGCGATGCCGATGCGGCGGTGCTGCTGGACGAACGCAGCCTCAGCGCCGCGTCGCTGGGCCTGCCGGAAAAATGGGCCGGGCGGCGGCACGATCTGGCCCGCGCCATGATGCGCGACGGTCAGGTCGAGCTGGCCTACCGTCTGGCGGCCAATCATTATGTCGTCGATGGCTCCAGCTATGCCGAACTGGAATGGCTGGCGGGGTTCATCGCCCTGCGGCAATTGAACGAACCTGCCGTCGCCCTGAGCCATTTCCAACGGTTCGAAACCGCTGTCGATACGCCGATCAGTCTGGGCCGCGCCGGATATTGGCAGGGCCGCGCCTATGAGGCCTTGGGGCAGATGCCCGAGGCACAGGCCGCCTATGCCAAGGGCGCGGTGCATCAGACCAGCTTTTACGGACAGCTAGCGGCGGAGAAAGCCGGCGTCGCCATGGACCCGGCCTTGACCGGGCGCGAGGTCTATCCCGATTGGACCAGCGCCGGTTTCGCCGGGTCGTCGGTGCTGAAGGCGGGGGTGATGCTGGCGCAGGCGGGCGAGCGTAACCTTGCGGAATGGTTCCTGACCCATCTGGCGGAAACCGCCGGGCCGGTCGGTCAGGCGCAATTGGCCGGTCTGGCGCTGGCGATCGACGAGCCGCATCTTGCGCTGCGCATTGCCAAGCTGGCCGCCGGTCAGGGCACGGTCCTGCCGCGCGCCTATTTCCCGGTGACCGAGATCGCCAAGACAAGGCACCCCGTGCCGCCCGAACTGATGCTGTCCATCGCCCGCCGCGAAAGCGAATTCGACCCCGGCGTCAGCAGCGGCGCCGGTGCGCGCGGCCTGATGCAACTGATGCCGGGCACGGCCAAGGCGATGGCCAAGGTGCTTGAGATCGACTATGCGCCCGGCGCCCTGCTCAGCGATCCGGGCTATAACGCCCGGTTGGGCGGCGCCTATCTGGCCAAGATGGTCGAGGAATTCGGCGCGAATTACGTGCTGGTCGCCGCCGCCTATAACGCCGGTCCCAGCCGCGCCCGGCGCTGGATCAACGACCGTGGCGATCCGCGTTCGGCCGGGGTCGATGTGGTGGATTGGATCGAAAGCATCCCGTTCGACGAAACCCGGAATTACGTGATGCGGGTGACGGAATCGATCACGGTCTATCAGGCGCGCCTGAAAGGCGAACCGGTCAAGATCGAGCTGACAAAGATGCTGAAGGCCCAATAGGCTTAGCCCGGTTTGCGGGCGACGCTCATATGCCGCTTGCGGCCAAAGCCGGACTGGCGGCTGACCTCAAACCCGGCTTCGGCCAGCGCCCGGCGCACGTGGCCCGCAGCAGTATATGTCGCGGCGGTGCCGCCCGGCGCGGTGTGCTGGCCAACGGCGGCCAGCAATTCGGGCGACCACAATTCCGGGTTCTTGGCCGGTGAAAACCCGTCCAGAAACCACGCATCGGCCTGACCTTGCCACGCGGGCAGGGTTTCGCGGGCGTCGCCCAAAATCACAGTGACCTGCAACCCGCCCAAATCGAACTGCGTTTCGCCCGCGCCCCATGCGCTGAGAAACGGGTCGGCGATGGCGCGGGCCTGAGGAAAGCCGGTCAGGGCGCGCTCGATCTCGGCGGCCTGCATCGGGAAA
>NZ_JBFHDW010000014.1:0-17874 GCF_041584535.1 Actibacterium sp.
CAGTCGATGTATTCTTCGATGTCCGGGTGGTCCACGTCGAGCGTGACCATCTTGGCGGCGCGGCGGGTGGTGCCGCCGGATTTGATCGCGCCGGCGGCGCGGTCACCGATGCGCAGGAACCCCATCAGACCCGAGGATTTGCCACCGCCCGACAGCGGCTCGTTCGCGGCGCGCAGCGAGCTGAAGTTGGTGCCGGTGCCCGAGCCGTATTTAAACAGGCGCGCTTCGCGGACCCACAGGTCCATGATGCCGCCATCGCCGACCAGATCGTCATCCACGGACTGGATGAAACAGGCGTGCGGCTGCGGATGTTCATAGGCCGAATCCGAGCGGGTCAGGATGCCGGTCTTGTAATCTACGTAATAGTGGCCCTGACCGGGGCCATCGATGCCGTAAGCCCAGTGCAGGCCGGTGTTGAACCACTGCGGGCTGTTGGGCGCGGCGCGCTGGGTGGCCAGCATATAGCGCATCTCGTCGAAATAGGCGCGGGCGTCGGATTCAGTGGTGAAATAGCCACCTTTCCAGCCCCAATAGGTCCAGGCGCCGGCCAGACGGTCGAACACCTGCTTAGCCGAGGTTTCGCCGCAGGTGCGGGCGTCTTCGGGCAGATCGGCCATCGCCTTATCATCGGGAACCGAGCGCCACAGGAACTCCGGAACGCCCTTTTCCTTGACCTTTTTCAGGCGGACGGGAACGCCGGCCTTGCGGAAGTATTTCTGGGCAATCACGTCGCTTGCAACCTGGCTCCAGCCCTGCGGCACCTCGACATTGTCCAGACCGAACACGATCTTGCCGTCGGGATTGCGAATCTCCGACGCGGTGATGGTAAACTCCAGCGCCCCGTAAGCCCCGGTTTCGTCAGTGGTAAATTTACGTTCGATCTTCATTGTCCGCCCCGTCGCGATAGTGTCGTCCCCGAGGCTTGTGTGCGATGGATCGCCCTGCCCCCTTTAATTTCGTGCCGAAGGCCAAGCAGACAAAGAACGACCCTTCAGGGAACAGCGTTCCCCGTGACCTGGCCACGCAAGGTGGCGTTTTGTGTGGTGTCGTTTTTGGCCCTTGATGGAGCCACTATATGTTGTGGCGATCCCCTTCGGCTCACACAAGGTGACGTAGATAGAGGGGGTGGGTCAATCAAAAAATTTGAATTAAATCGGCTGTCAGGCGTGTTTTCTTCGTTGACGGATTTCCCGAATTTTGAACGACGTCCTGGACAAAGTGATTCATCCACAGGAAACGCCGCGCCGCGACATATGGGTAAGCCTTGAAAATTGCCCACTATATATAGGGTTAGCGCCAGATCGGGTCGACCAGCACGAAATCCTGCCGCGCCGCAGCGCGTTAACCTTTGATTCCCTGCTGTTTTTTGAAATCTGGTCGGGGCGAGAGGATTCGAACCTCCGACCTACGGTACCCAAAACCGTCGCGCTACCAGGCTGCGCTACGCCCCGAACGCCGCTTGCTTACAGAGGGTTCCGCCGAATGAAAAGCCCTAAGGCGCAGTGCAGGGCCAGATCGCATCGCCGCCAAAGGCCGGATGCCGCAAAACCGTGCCCGGTGCGATGCCGATTTGCGCCGCCAGACCGCCGTTGATCTCAAGCACGGCCAGAACGCCCTCGCCGCCGTCGATCGGCGTCAGATCCTGCGGCACGGCGTTGCTGTGCACGCGGCTGACCTGCCCGGTGGCATCGACAAAGATCATGTCCAAAGGGATCAGCGTGTTTTTCATCCAGAACACCGCCCGCTGCGGCGCCGGATAGACGAATAACATGCCCTGCCCGGCGGGCATCGAGGGCCGATACATCAGCCCCAGCGCACGTTCTTCTGAATCGTCGGCGATCTCGACACGGAACCGGGCCTCGCCCCAGTCGCCTTTCAACGCCACCTGATCCTCGTCGCACATCGCCAGCCCCGGCCCTGCGGCCAGGATCGACAGAATCAGTCCGACAAGACCGGTGCGGAAACCGCGCTTTCCCATGTACTCACCATTGTTGCCATCCGCCCGCGCTTGCCATCGACCGCCCGCAGGCAGATCGCCTCGCCCGGTTGCAGATCGGCCAGCCCCGAGCGGCGCAGAACCTCGACATGCACAAACACATCGTCATCGCTGCCAAAGACATTGGCAAAGCCAAAGCCCTTGCCCTTGTCGAACCATTTCACCCGCGCCGGTTCCAGCGGCGCCGAGGCCAGTGCGACAGGATCAAAAGCAGCAAGATCTTCAAGCGGCGGGGTATCTCCGCCTTCGGGCGGCGCGATCAGTTCGACCTCGATCGCCTGCATCCCCCGGCCGGTGCATTGCACCACCACCGCGATCATCGCGCCATCGGTAACCGAGCTTTGGCCATAGTTCCGCAGCACATTCGCATGAAGCAGAATGTCCGGGCCGCCGTCATCGGCGACCACAAATCCAAACCCCTTACCAGGGTCGAACCATTTTACCCGCCCCTGAACCGTGCGGGTGCCGGTGATGTCCTGATCGTTCATCTTCGTATCGCAATGTTTCGTTCGTGAGTGTCCCACCCCCTGTTGTGACAGACTCAACGTATTCTGCAAGCCTAATTTATCTTTCGATAACCGGGGGTTGCATTTCGCGTGACGTGAATATCAAGGGTTCAGGCGCTGAACCGTCCATGGATCGGCAACCGAGGGCCGACTCCAGCGAAAGCGGTCATGCAACCGGAATGCGCCATCGGCCCAGAACTCTATTTCCACAGGGTGAATCCGATATCCTCCCCAAAATGGCGGTCGCCTGGGGGCCGTGCCATGTTCGGCGGTGACCCGTGCGACCTCGGCCAGCAGCGCCCCGCGGGATGCAAGCGGACGCGACTGTCTTGACGCCCACGCCCCCAACCGGCTTTTCAGCGAGCGCGAGGCGAAATAGGCATCTGCCTGCGGCCCCTCTTCGCGTTCGGTCACCCCCCGGACGCGGATCTGACGCCGCAACGACTTCCAGTGTAGCACAAAAGCCGCTGAACCACCTTGCTCAATTTCCTGCGCCTTTTGGCTTTCATAATTGGTGTAGAACACGAAAGCGGCAGGTTCGATTTCTTTCAGCAGCACCATGCGCACATTCGGCAATCCCGTGGCATCGACCGTCGCCAGCGCCATCGCGTTGGGGTCGTTGATTTCGGCTTTCGTTGCCTCGTCCAGCCATTTCTGTGCCAGCACGAACGGGTCGTCGCCCGCGAAAAGTCCACTTCGATCGCTCATTCCTGTCTCCCTGCTGCGGGCCTTGCGCCATCTGAGCACAGCGCCAAATCAAAGGCCATGCCTGTTGGTCTTGATGGCCCCGCATGATTGCCCTAAACCTTTGTCCATGAAAAAGGTTTCGAGGGACACCCAATGTCAACAAAACTGATGCAGGGAAAGCGCGGCTTGATCATGGGCCTGGCGAACGACAAGTCGATCGCCTGGGGCATTGCCAAGGCTTGCGCCGATCACGGTGCTGAAATGGCGTTTTCGTATCAGGGCGACGCGCTGAAAAAACGGGTCGAGCCGTTGGCAGCCGCGGTCGGGTCCGACATCGTGCTGGAATGCGACGTTGCCGATGAGGCCTCGATCGACGCCCTCTTTGCCGAGCTTGAGTCCAAATGGGGCAAGCTGGACTTTATCGTTCACGCCATCGGTTTCTCGGACAAGAACGAGCTGCGCGGCCGTTATGTCGATACCAGCCCGGAAAACTTCCGTCTGACGATGGATATCTCGGTCTATTCCTTCACCGCCGTTGTGCGTCGGGCTGAAAAGCTGATGACCGATGGCGGCTCGTGCCTGACGCTGACCTATTACGGCGCTGAACAGGTGATGCCGCATTACAACGTGATGGGCGTCGCCAAGGCCGCGCTTGAGGCTTCGGTGAAATATCTGGCCGAGGATCTGGGCAAACAGAACATCCGCGTCAACGCCATTTCGGCTGGCCCGATCAAGACCCTTGCCGCCAGCGGCATCGGCGACTTCCGCTATATCCTGAAATGGAACGAGCTGAACTCGCCCCTGCGCCGCAACGTGACCCAGGACGAGGTCGGCAAATCGGCGGTTTACCTGCTGTCTGAACTTGGTTCAGGCGTCACCGGCGAGAACCTGCATGTCGATGCGGGCTATCATATCGTCGGGATGAAAGCCGTCGACGCACCGGATATTGATGCCGCCACCGGGCGAAAGTGACCCCCGATTCTGACACTGCCATGACCCTTGGCGCGTTTGCCGCGATCTATTTCGTGCATCTGGCCGCGGCGATCTCGCCGGGGCCAGCCGTGCTTTTGGCGGCCCGCACCGGGTTGCGCGAAGGCATGGCGCGCGGGGCGTGGCTGTCGCTGGGCATCGGGTTGGGCGCCTGCATCTGGGCGCTGGCGGCGCTCTTTGGGCTGGCGGTTCTGTTTCAGGTCGCGCCGGCGCTGCTAACAGTGCTGAAACTGGCCGGGGCCGGGTATCTGCTGTTTCTGGCGTGGAAGATGTGGCGCCATGCCGCCGAGCCGCTGGACACCCACCTGCCCGAGACCGGGTGCGGCCGCAGCAATCTGGGGCTGATGCGGCTGGGGATCACCACGCAACTGGCCAATCCGAAACCGGCGATTTTCTTTGGCACGATCTTTCTGACCTTCCTGCCGCCCAGCCTGCCGTTCTGGGCTTACGGCGTGCTGATGGCGATGATCCTGTTCAACGACACCGGCTGGAACCTGATCGTCAGCCGAATTTTCTCGCTAGACCGCACCCGGCGCGGCTATCTTGGTTTGAAATCTTCCATCGACCGGACTTTCGGCGGCCTGCTGGCGCTGTTGGGTCTGAAGCTCGCACTCACCTGAGGAGACCGTCATGAGCGATCGTTTGCCGCATGAGAAAGGCTTTCACGTCAGTTGGGACCAACTGCATCGCGACAGCCGGGCGCTGGCGTGGCGGCTGGACGGTCAGGCGCCCGAGAACAGCGATTGGAAAGCGGTGATCGCCATCACACGTGGCGGCATGGCCCCGGCGATGATCGTCGCGCGCGAGCTGGATATCCGCATCATCGATACGATCTCGGTCAAGTCCTACAACCACCAGTCACAGACCGAGGCCACGGTGCTGAAAGCACCCGATGCCGATCTTGTGGGCGATGGCACCGGCATTCTGGTGATCGACGATCTGGTGGACAGCGGCAAAACCCTTGAGCTGGTGCGCCGACTGTATCCCAAGGCGCATTTCGCCACGGTCTATGCCAAGCCCAAGGGCCGGCCCCTGGTCGATACCTTCATCACCGAGGTCAGTCAGGACACGTGGATTTTCTTCCCGTGGGACATGGCCCTGCAATATGTCGAGCCCTATCGCGGCAAGGACTGATCTTACGCCCGCGCGGCGTTGGTCTTGACCGCCAGTTGGCCCTTGGCCCAGCCCTGCATCACCTTGATCGCGATCGGCGGGATAATCAGCGTCGCCGCGACCAGTGTCACGGTGCCCGCGATCTCGAACCCCTGCCCTTTACCAGCCGCGCCCAGCGACAGCATCAGCGAAGCATAAGCCGCCATCGGAAAGGTGAACGCGCCCCACATCGCGCTGAACCCGGCGGCGGTCAGATAGCGCGCCCGCACCACCAGCACCGCCAGAATGACCGAAGCCCACAGCGCGAACCCCTGTGCCATCTGCACATGGCCCAGCATCAGCGACACGATACCCAACAGCGCCGCGGGCGACAGGTGGATCGCCAGCAGCGGCCGCAGCGGCGGCGGCGGATCGCGGCGCAGCAATTGGCCAAAGCTGATCACCCAGATCACCGCGGCGCACAGGCCGGTGGCGATCAGGATCACCTCGGACGCGGCGCCATATCCCAGCGGGACCGCCACAACCGGCGCGATGATGAAACCGACAAACACCAGATGCCAGACCGGCGTGACCTGCCGTTGCTCGACCGGGCCACGGGTCAACAGACGCAGCATCAGCACCACCAGCACCCCATGCATCAACAGCCCGACCCACAGTGCCAGATTGGCCAGCGTCAGGCTGACCGGCAGCAGGGTCGCGCCCAGCAGATACATCGACAGCACCATGCCCGCCAGACCGGCGCGGCCGGGCAGAACCCGCAGATCCTCGACCACCACACCGGGGCGGCGGGCGACCTTGACCAGATAAGCCAGCAGCGCAAACAGATACAGCGCCGTCACCGCGCCCAGCAGAATTTGCGCCACGGCATCGGGCACCGCCAGCGCCAATTCGGCGCGACGCCACGCCAGCCCCAGCCCGAACAGGCCAAAAATCGGCGGAAATATCGCAGGCGGGGTCGATTGGGCAAACTTGGCACGCAAGCTATTCTGGCGCATAATGGTCTCCATTTCCGGACTTACCCCGGCTTTTGCCCTGAATAGCCGCGATTGTGAAGCGTTTCAGACTGGGGTCGAGTGTCGCAGCATCACGACCAATAGACTTTAGTCGTAGTTTTTACCCTGCCAGCTATTTGTTACCGTAATCGAAATGCAGGAAAGGGAGGTCCGGCATGACCGCACCGACACATATTTTGCCTCAGCACGCCGAGGCGATGACCACCTTGGTTATCGACGACCACCCGCTGTTCTGCGACGCGCTGTCGATGACCCTCAGGGCCATCGCCCCGATCAAGACCCTCGAAACCGCCGAGACCCTGACCGCCGCCCTGTCCCGTCTCGCCGAAGGGTGGCAGCCGGACGTGGTGTTTCTGGACCTGAACCTGCCGGATGTGAACGGTCTGGACGGGCTGATGCGCCTGCTGACCGCCGCGCCCGGCGTGCCGGTGATCGTGGTCAGCGCCATGGCAGAGCCGCGGATCGTGGCGTCGACCCTGCGGGCGGGGGCGCGTGGCTTTATCCCGAAACACAGCAAGCGCGACATCTTTCGCGCCGCAATCACCGCGATCCGCGAGGGCCGCACCTATGTGCCCGACGACATCTATCTGCCCGAGGCGGACGACAACACCAGCACATTCCAAGAGGCTGCCCTGTCGCGCTTGTCGACCCTGACCGCCCAGCAGGCGCGGATTCTGGGGCTGATTTGCGAAGGTCTGCTGAACAAGCAAATCGCCTTTGAGCTTTCGATTGCAGAACCGACAGTCAAAGCCCATGTTACGGCGATCATGCGCAAGCTTGGGGTGCAAAGCCGCACTCAGGCGGTGCTGATCGCGCAAGAGGCCCGGTTCACCACCATTCTAGGCGGGGATCAGCCGGCCGCATAACAGATCATTGCCTGTGATCGGGGAGGAGAATGGGCAAGCCAGAAAACCTTGCAACCGCGGCTTCGGCTTTGCGGCAGGCTCATGTATCCTGCGACCATCCGGCGCCGGTGCAGGAATTGCGCGCGGCGTTGGGTCAGGGCGATTTCGCGCTGATCCTGCTGTTCGTGTCGCCCATGGCCGATTTTCAGGCCATCGTTTCCGAGGCGCAGACCTGCTTTACCGGGGCGCATATTGTTGCCTGCACAACTGCGGGCGAGATTTCCGAAAAGGGCTATACCGAGGGTGAAATCGTCGCCGCCGCCCTGCCCGCCGATCTGTTCGCGGTGACCACTCTGGTCCTGCCCGACCTTGGAAATATCGTGCCGCAACAGGTGTTCGGCGATCTGATCCGCGCCCGTGCCGCGCTGGCGCAAGCGGCTGAATCGATGCCGCACGAATTTGCGTTTCTGGCAGTGGATGGCATGTCGCTGCGCGAGGACGAATTGATGAGCGCCCTGTCCCCCGGTCTGGGCGCGATGCCGCTGTTTGGCGGCTCGGCCGGTGACGGGGTGCGGTTCGAGCAGGCCTTTGTCGCTTGCAACGGCAAATCCTATCGCGATGCCGCCGTGCTGACGCTGGTGCGCAGCCATTGCCGGGTCAAGGTGTTCAGCCTTGACCATCTGGTGCCCTCAACCACCCGCATGGTGGTGACCAGCGCCGATCCCTCGCGCCGGCTGGTGCACGAAATTAACGCCGAACCGGCAGCGCGCGAATATGCCCGCCTGCTGGGTAAGGACCCCGAACAGCTGGATACCTTCACCTTTGCGGCGCATCCGGTCGTGGTCAAGGTCGGTGGGCGCCACCATGTCCGCGCCATTCAGCGCGTGGTCGACAAAACCGATCTGGTGTTCTTTTCGGCCATTGACGAAGGGCTGGTGCTGACCCTTGCCAACCCCGAGGATCTGGCCACCCATCTGGACCGCGAATTGACCGCGATGGCCGAAAGCGGCCCGTTAGAGGGCATTCTGGTCTGCGATTGCATCCTGCGCCGGGTCGAGGCCCAGCAATCACAACAAACCGCCCGCATTTCCGAAATCCTGCGCCGCAACCGGGTCGTCGGCTTTGGCACTTATGGCGAACAAAGCGATGCCAAACATGTCAACCAGACCATGACCGGCGTGGCGATCTATCGCCCGGACCCCGAGCCCGAACCGCAGGACTAGGCCATGTATTCGTCACTGATCAACCCTGCTGACCCGCTTGAGCGCCAGAACGAAAAGCTGGTGCAGATCGCCGAGGCGCTGATGCGCCGGGTCGAACAAGATACCGACCGTTCGGGTGCCGCCTATGCCCAGTTCGAACGCGCGGCCTTGCTTGAAGATCAGGTCCGCCAGCGCACCAGCGATCTGGAACATGCGCGGGATCTGCTGAACACCTCGAACGCCCGGCTGGCCGATGCCAACCGCGCCACCGAAGCCGCCCGCGCCGACCTGACCGCCGCGATCGAAGCCGTGGAAGAGGGCTTTGCCCTGTTCAGCCCGGATGACCGTCTGGTGCTTAGCAATCTGCGGTTCTCGATGCATCTGGGTGATCTGAAACACCAGTTGCACCCCGGTCTGGGCTTTGCCGAATATGTCACCGCCGTCAGCCGCAGCGCCAGTCTGGACCTGCCCGACGACGCCGCCCGCGCCGCGTGGCGCGCCCAACGGATGAAGCGCCACACCGACCGGCATTCGATCTTTAACGTCCGCCTGACCGGCGACCGCTGGGTGCAGGTCAGCGAACACCGCACCCCCGATGGCGGCACGGTGATCCTGCAAACCGATGTCACCGACATCATGCGGCTTGAACGCGAGGCCCGCGACAAGCTGATGGACGATCAGGCGATCATGATCCGTGCCACGCTGGACCACCTGAATCAGGGCGTCGGCATCTTTGACAGCGAAACCCGGCTGGTCGGCTGGAACCGGCGGCTGGGCGATTTGATGGCGATGCCGACGACGCAATTCCGCTTTGGCGCTCATTTCGACACGCTGTTCAGCCGCATGACCGAACGGCTGATCCTGCCCGGCGGTCTGGATCATTCGGCGGTTCTAGCATGGGTCGCGCGCCCCGGTCGCCGTCGGCCACTGTCTTTTGAGGTTCAGCACCGCAACGGCACCACGCTGGATTTCTTCGCACAGGAAATGCCCGACCGCGGTTTCGTGGTATCGCTGACCGACATCACCTCTGAACGCGACGCCGCCCGCCGCCTGTCGGAATCCAATGAATTGCTGGAACAGCGCGTGGTCGAACGCACGCTGGAACTGGAAGACGCCCTGTCCGACGCCGAGCGCGCCAATGCCTCGAAATCGCGCTTTGTCGCCGCCGCCAGCCATGACCTGTTGCAACCGCTTTCGGCGGCTAAGCTCTATATCGCTTCGCTTGCGGAAAACCCCGGCCGCGAGGCCAGCGAATTGCAGACCGTCAACAAGGCCTATAATGCGCTGGAAAGCGTCGAGAACATCATCGAGGCGCTGCTGGATATCTCAAAGCTGGACGCCGATCAGACCGCGCTGGAACAAAGCCCGGTGCCGCTGGCGCGCATCCTGTCCCGGCTGCGCGATGAATTCGCCCCGCATGCGGCGCTGAAGGGGCTGGATTTCCGGGTGATCGATTCCAGCGCCATCGTGGTGTCGAACCCGATGTTCCTGACCCACATCCTGCAAAACCTGATCGCCAACGCCATTCGCTATACCCAGACCGGCAAGGTGCTGGTCGGCGGGCGGCGCAATGGCGGGTCCATTCGGCTTGAGGTCTGGGACACCGGCCCCGGCATCGCGGACGAGCATCAGGACGAGATCTTTCAGGAATTTCACCGGCTCGACACGGGCGCCCCGGCGACCGAGGGTCTGGGCCTTGGGCTGGCTATTGTCGAGCGCGCCTGTCACCGGCTGGATCACCCGCTGGGCCTGTGGTCGGTCGTCGGTCAGGGCACCGGGTTTTTCGTCAACGTGCCGCTGGCCGAAGGCCAGTTGCCGGTCGCCAGCCCGAAACCGCAACCGCAATCGCGCCAGAAACTGGCCGACGCGGGCCTGATTGTGCTGCTGGTCGAAAACGACGCCGAACTGCGCCGCGCCTTCAGCCTGCTGTTAGGAAAATGGAACGCATCGGTTCTGGATGTCAGCAGCGGCGACGAGGCTTTGGCCCTGCTTGAGGAAATCCAGATTTCGCCCGATGCGATGCTGATCGATTACCAATTGGACGACGGCGAATCCGGGCTGGACCTCTTGCGCCGCCTGCGCGCCCAGCACCCGGATGTGCCGGCACGGATCATCTCGGCCAACCGCAGTGCCGAGCTGCGTCAGGCCTGTGCCGAGGCCGGCGTCGATCTGATGTCGAAACCGCTGGATGCCCGGCGGCTTGAGGCGTTTCTGGCCGGGTGCCTGCCGGACTGATCCGGACGCTATCCCAGCGCCGCCAATTCCTCGGCCGTGAACACCCGCGAGCGCGACAGGAACCGCTTTTCGCGGCCATTATCCAGACTGAACATGCCGCCACGTCCGGGCACCACGTCAAGGATCAGCTGCGTGTGCTTCCATACCTCGAATTGCGGCCCCGAGATGAACACCTCGACCCCGTCAACCTCGCCCAGTTTGACGTCCGAGCCGCCGATATGGAAATCGTTCTTGGGATAGCACATCGGCGACGACCCGTCGCAACAGCCCCCCGATTGATGAAACAGGATCTCGCCGTGATCGGCTTTGATCTCGGCGATCAGGTCGCGCGCGGCCATAGTCGCGGTGACGCGGGCCAAAGGCTCGGTCCCCGGCAGGGCGGCGTCATCGGTCACGCAGGAAAACGGTGTCTTGTCGATCATTGAACTTCCTCCCGGTCACAAAAAAGCGGGGCCCGAAACAGGCCCCGCCAAGAGCCATCGAAAATGGCTTAGAAGAAGCCCAGTTTTTTCGGGCTGTAGCTGACCAGCATGTTCTTGGTCTGCTGATAGTGATCCAGCATCATCTTGTGGGTCTCGCGACCGATGCCCGACTGCTTGTAACCGCCAAAGGCCGCGTGGGCCGGATAAGCGTGATAGCAGTTGGTCCAGACCCGACCGGCCTGAATGCCACGGCCAAAGCGATAGCAGGTGTTCGCATCGCGCGACCACACACCGGCGCCCAGACCATACAGCGTGTCATTGGCGATCGACAGCGCCTCGGCCTCGTCCTTGAAGGTGGTAACCGACACGACCGGGCCAAAGATCTCTTCCTGGAACACACGCATCTTGTTGTGACCCTTGAAGATCGTCGGCTTGATGTAATAGCCACCAGCCAGATCGCCGCCAAAGTTGTTTTCCGACCCGCCGGTCAGAATTTCAGCGCCTTCCTGACGACCGATGTCGAAATAGGACAGGATCTTTTCTTTCTGCTCGCTCGACGCTTGCGCCCCGATCATCGTTTCCATGGCGCGCGGGTCGCCGGCGATGATGGCTTCGGTGCGGGCAATGGCGCGCTCCATGAACTGGTCATAGATGTCTTCATGGATCAGCGCGCGCGACGGACAGGTGCAGACCTCGCCCTGGTTCAGCGCGAACATCACAAAGCCTTCGATTGCCTTGTCGAAGAAATCGTCGTCTTCGCGGCACACGTCCTTGTGGAAGATGTTCGGCGATTTGCCGCCCAGCTCCAGCGTCACCGGAATCAGGTTCTCGGTGGCGTATTGCATGATCAGGCGGCCAGTGGTGGTCTCGCCGGTAAAGGCGATCTTGGCGATGCGCGGGCTGGAGGCCAGCGGCTTGCCGGCTTCCAGACCGAAACCGTTGACGATGTTCAGAACACCGGCGGGCAGCAGATCACCGATCAGTTCGGCCCACAGCATGATGGTGGCCGGGGTCTGTTCGGCGGGCTTCATCACCACGCAGTTGCCCGCAGCCAGAGCCGGAGCCAGTTTCCATGCTGCCATCAGCAGCGGAAAGTTCCACGGGATGATCTGGCCGACAACGCCCAGCGGCTCGTGGAAGTGATAAGCGACGGTATCGTCATCCAGCTCGCCCATCGTGCCTTCCTGTGCCCGCACACAAGATGCGAAATAGCGGAAGTGGTCGATGGCCAGCGGCAGGTCGGCGGCCATGGTTTCACGGATCGGCTTGCCGTTATCCCAGGTTTCGGCCAGCGCGATGGTCTCGATGTTATCTTCCATCACCTGCGCGATTTTCATCAGCATGTTGGCGCGATCGGTGACCGAGGTCTTGCCCCAGGCTTCGCGGGCGGCGTGGGCCGCATCCAGCGCATCCTCGATATCCGACGCATCCGAACGGGCGATTTCGCCGATCTTGGTGCCGGTGATCGGCGAGAGGTTGTCGAAATAACGACCAGCATTCGGCGCTTTGAACCGGCCGCCGATAAAGTTGTCATAACGGGTTTTGAAAGGGTTTTGCAGGAACGCGGGATTCACGTTCGATGTCATCTGGTTCATTTGATTTCCTCCACATTACCGGACCCTGCCGGACAGTGGTATCTTGCGCTTGCCGCGCCGCGCTTCGCCATTATGCCTTAGTCTTGCGACCAAGGTCTTAGATGCAGGCGCAGCATCCGCCAAACCCAACAATTCAAGGGGTTTCGCAGCTTTTCCTGGTGAAAATACTCCCGCCGGAGGCCTGCCCGAGCCCTGCAAGGGGCGAGATAAAAATCTTGCGCCGCAAGGCGCGCCTTTGGATAGGGCTCAGACCGCCTGACCGCACCAGCGCCGGGCGCGGATCTCGCTGGGCTGGATCAGCAGATAGTCGATCATCAGAACCAGCTTCCAGATGATCGACAGACCGCCCCGCGCCGCCGACGAGATATACGGCGCCAACTGAGGCAGAATGACATGCCGCAGCCGCGCCGGAAACCGCATCCGATAGACCTTGGCCATCTCGGCTACGGGCCGGTCCAGCGTGCGCGCCCCTTCACGCATCGTGACCAGAACCAGCGCGATCTTGTTAAAGGCGACGGCGACGATGGCGGCTGTCTCGTTCAGGCCGATCCACAGATAGCACAGCACGATCACCACCAGCGCCGGCAGGTTCAACGCCAGCAGCGCCATCAGGGACGCAACAAGGATCACCCGGTCGCCCAAACCTCGCATGACCACTGTTCCTGTTTTCGTCTGTCCCACTGACAACAGCGCCCCGAACCGGTCCACGTCAACATGCGGTCCGCTGAACTAGGACCATCGTCTTATGTCGCTGCTACCCAACCCCGGCCTAGAGTTTCCCTATGCGTGCGGCCTGTGTCATCCTGCTCTCCCTCCTCCTGGTTGGTTCGGTTCGTCCCGGCCAGCAGGTGCACAGGCCCGCACGCTGTCCCGTCAAGACATCGCCGCCTTTGTTCAGCCGCCCTTTGCCCTGGGTCCGGCGGTGAATGACAAGGGCGTCTACAGCCTGTTGAATTCGGGCGGGGCCGAGGCCGGTTACGTGTTCGAAACCGAACCTCTGGCGCCCCTGCCCGGCTTTTCCGGCGCACCGATCAACATGCTTGTCACACTGGATCCGATATGACGAATCGCTGGACTGGCTGGCGCTGATTGCCTCGGGGCTGGCCCGGCGCACGACGGTCAGCAATTGTGGGGCGGCGAAGTCGCCAAAAAGGTCAACTACCTGAACCAGGGTGGCACTGTCTGGACCTTCAAACTGCCGAAACAACTGGCCGCGGCCAACTGATCGAACGCAGCACGATTGCGTCTGACCCTCTCGGACCGCAATCCAGCCCCTTCCGCCACCGCGGGAGGGGTTTTTCATATCCGCCCGGTGCGGCCCCCTGCCCGCCAGCGACCAAGACCTTTGGCCCATAGACCAATGGATAAGTTACGCGCCGCCCACGCCGCGCTAGCGTAAGTCAACGTCCCACCACCAACGCCGGAGCCGCAATGACCGCCGTGCACAAACTTCACGAGGCCCCACGCCTGGCGCTGGTGATCGACGATCACCCGCTGTTTTGTGACGCGCTGGCAATGACGCTCAAGGCGGTGGCCGGGATCGGCATGGTCGAATCCTACAATTGCCTGCAATCGGCGCTGGCACGGCTGATGCGGCCGCCTTTGCCCGATATTCTGGTCTTGGACCTGAACCTGCCCGACGTGACCGGGCTGGACGGGTTGCTGCGGCTGCGCAAGGCGGCGCCGGGACGGCCGGTCGTGGTGGTGTCGTCGATCACCGACACCCGGACGATCGCTTCGGTGATCCGCTCGGGCGCGGCCGGGTTCGTGCCGAAACATTCCAAGCGCGACACGTTCCGCGCCGCCTTTGACACCATTGCCGAAGGCCGCACCTTTATTCCCGAAGGCATGGAGCACGAAGACCTGCGCGAGTCCGACCTGCACAGCCCGCGCGAAGAGGCGTTGCAACGGCTGGGCCAGCTGACCCGGCAACAAGCGCGAATCCTTGATCTGATCTGCGAAGGCAAGCTGAACAAACAGATCGCCTATGACCTGTCGATCGCTGAAACTACGGTCAAGGCGCATGTCACCGCGATCTTGCGCAAACTGGGCGTTCAAAGCCGGACGCAAGCGGTGCTGTTGGTGCAAGAGGCCAGCTTTCGCAACCTGATCGACGACGCTGGCTAAGCGCCGGGCGTTTTTCGTCGATTTTCGCATAAACCCGTTAACTTTTGCCTCAATAGACCTGAGGTTTATGCCCGTAAACGGCAGACCAATGTTCTTGTGCACCTCTACAGGTAGTGTTCCCTCATAAAAATATTCTGGCGCATCAATTCAGGCGCCAGATCCCCCGAGGGACGAATTTGAGCATTGCACAGCGCATAAGCCCGCCGCGCGTTTGTGGCACAAGTGACAGACAGACCAGCGTGATACGGGTCTGGCTGGCAGCTTTCGCATTTTTCGCGGCGCTGATGTTCGGCTCGGTCAGCTTTGCCCAGGATGTGACCTTCTCGGGCGGCTTCGATCACACCGCCACCGGCTTTGCCCTGACCGGCGCGCATGAAACGGCTGAATGCACCTCGTGCCACATTGGCGGCAGCCTGGCCGACACGCCGACCGATTGCGTTGCCTGTCACGATGGCAATCTCGCCAAGGGCCGCAGCGTCAGCCACCCGCAATCCACCACCGCCTGTGCGCAATGCCATACCACGACCAACTGGGCGCCCTTCGCCTTTGACCACAGCTTTGTCAGCGCGCCTTGCGCCTCGTGTCACGATGGCAGCACCGCCGAAGGCAAATCCGCCGATCACCCGCCGACCTCGGATGGCTGCGAAAGCTGTCACGACACCACCGACTGGACGATGGTGCGGTTTGACCATGCCGGGATCGCCGCCGATTGTGTGACCTGTCACAACGGCACCATCGCGCAAGGCAAGTCCAGCACCCACCCACCCGCGTCGCGCCAGTGCGAGGATTGCCACCAGACCACCAGCTGGGCCAGCGTCCGCTTTGATCACAGCGCGGTTTCGGGCGCCTGCGCGACCTGCCACAACGGCGCCACCGCCACCGGCAAATCTGCCAACCACATCGCCAGCAGCAACAGTTGCGAGGATTGCCACAGCACCACCAACTGGAGCAGCGCGCGTTTTGACCACAGCAGCGTCACCGGAAGCTGCGCCAGTTGTCACAACGGCAGCACCGCCACCGGCAAGCCGGGGAACCATATTCCCAGCGCGAACACCTGCGACGATTGCCACGTCACGACGAACTGGAGCAGCGTGCGCTTTGACCACAGCGGCGTCAGCGGAAGCTGTGCCAGCTGTCACAACGGCAGCACCGCCACCGGCAAGCCGGTCAACCACATTCCCAGTTCGAACACCTGTGACGACTGCCATATCACCACCAGCTGGACCTCGGTGCAGTTCGATCACGGTGCTGTCACGGCCAGTTGCGCGACCTGCCATAACGGCAGCAGCGCCACGGGCAAACCGGCGAACCACATTCCCAGCTCGAACACCTGTGATGACTGTCACGTCACCACCAATTGGAGCAGCGTGCGCTTTGACCATGATGCGGTGACCGGCGCCTGCTCGACCTGTCACAATGGCAGCACCGCGACCGGCAAACCGGCGAACCATATCCCGACCAGCAACACCTGTGACGATTGCCATGTCACCACCAACTGGAGCAGCGTCCAGTTTGACCATGGCTCGGTCAGCGGATCCTGTTCGACCTGCCACAACGGCAGCACCGCCACCGGCAAACCTGCAAACCACGTGCCGACGACGAATACCTGTGACGATTGCCATGTGACCACAAGCTGGACCAGCGTCCAGTTCGACCATGACGCGGTGACCGCAACCTGCGCCACCTGTCACAACGGCTCGGCCGCGACCGGCAAGCCCGCGAACCACGTGCCGACCAGCAACACTTGTGACGATTGCCACGTCACCACCAATTGGAGCAGCGTCCAGTTCGATCACGGCGCGGTCGCTGCGGCCTGTTCGACCTGTCATAATGGCACTACGGCCACCGGCAAGCCGGGCAACCACATCCCCAGTTCGAACACCTGCGACGATTGTCACATCACCACGAACTGGAGCAGCGTCCGCTTTGACCACGGCTCGGTTTCGGGGGCCTGTTCGACCTGCCATAACGGCAGCACCGCCACTGGCAAACCGGCGAACCACATCCCGACCGGCAACACTTGTGACGATTGTCACGTGACCACAAGCTGGACCAGCGTTCAGTTCGACCACGGATCGGTCACGGCCAGCTGTTCAACCTGTCACAACGGCACCGCTGCCACCGGCAAACCCGGCAATCACATTCCGACGACCAACACCTGCGATGACTGCCACGTCACCACCAGTTGGAGCAGCGTGCGCTTTGACCACGGCGCGGTCTCGGCCAGCTGTGCGACATGTCACAACGGCTCGGCTGCCACCGGCAAGCCCGCCAACCATGTGCCAACAACGAACACCTGTGACGATTGCCATGTGACCACCAGTTGGACCAGCGTTCAGTTCGATCACGGCGCTGTCTCGGCCAGTTGCTCGACCTGCCACAATGGCGTCGCGGCGACCGGTAAACCGGCGAACCATATCCCGACCGGCAACACTTGTGACGATTGTCACGTGACGACAAGCTGGACCAATGTGCGGTTCGACCATGGCGCGGTGACCGGGGCGTGCTCGACCTGTCACAACGGCACGACCGCAACCGGCAAGCCGGTAAACCACGTGCCAACGACGAATACCTGTGACGATTGCCATGTCACCACAAGCTGGACCTCCGTGCAGTTCGATCATGGTGCTGTCACGGCTGGCTGCTCGACCTGTCACAATGGCGTTGCCGCGACCGGAAAACCGGGCAGCCACATTCCCAGCTCGAATACCTGTGACGATTGTCACGTCACCACCAGTTGGAGCAACGTGCGCTTTGACCACGGCGCAGTCACCGGGGCCTGTTCGACCTGTCACAACGGCACCACCGCCACCGGTAAACCCGGCACTCACATGCCGACCAGCAACACCTGTGACGATTGTCACGTGACGACAAGCTGGACCAGCATCCGCTTTGACCACGGCGCAGTAACCGGGGCCTGTTCGACCTGTCACAACGGCAGCACCGCCACCGGCAAGCCGGGAACCCATATTCCCAGCACCAACACCTGCGATGACTGCCATGTGACGACCAGCTGGAGCAGCGTCCGCTTTGACCACGGCGCGGTCACCGGGGCCTGTTCGACCTGTCACAATGGCACGACCGCAACCGGTAAACCGGGCAACCACATTCCGACCAGCAACACTTGTGATGACTGCCACGTC